>SKWE01000189.1 GCA_007129055.1 Syntrophomonadaceae bacterium | reverse complement strand
GATTCACTACAGGCTGCGGTAATGATTATTGTTGCAGTGCTGTCTGTTATATTTATCGTTTATCGCGGGTTTGGCGGTTTTGGAGGCATGTTCAGCCAGCTTGAAACCCAGTATCCCGCCTGGTTGACAGTTCCCGGACCCGGGTTTTTCAATATCAATGCTTTTGTCGGCTTAACCCTGCCCTGGTTTTTCTTTTCCCTATCAAATCCCCAGGTCAGTCAGCGTCTTTTCATGCCGCGTTCCCTGGGACAGATGAGAATTATGGTTATGGGCTTCCTTGTGTTTGGCTTCATATACACCCTTGTATCTATATTATGGGGTTTTTCAGCCCGTCTTCTGCTGCCCGATCTTACTGCTGCAGATAGCGCAACTCCCGTTTTGCTGAGCTTGAACATAGTGCCTTCAATCATAGCCCTGCTGGTGATGCTGGGCATTAGCGCTGCGGCCATATCTACTGTAAACTCAATTATTTTATCGCTTTCCTCAATGGTCTGCAGGGATATATTTAAAAATGTATCGACAGAGGCGGACGAGAACCGTGAATTAATGGTTGGGAAAATATTCGTTCCTCTCTTCACGGTATTTATTTTTATCTTTGCAACATACCGGCTGGACCTGATTGCTGCACTATCGGTGGCCTCTTCTGCCGGTTTGTTGGTTATGGTGCCGGCCCTGGTGGGCTGTTTTTACTGGAAAAGGGGTTCGGCCCCTGCTGTGCTGATAAGTGTTATAGCAGGTGGTCTTCTGGCTACGTTCCTGCAGTTCAGTGGACTCAGGCCTTTAGGGATGTGGCCGGGGGTTTGGAGTGGTATTACCGCCCTTATTCTCTTTGTAGGGATTAGCCTGGTTACCAAGCCTCCTTCAGAAAAGGCGGAAGAATTTATCGGTTACGTGCAAAATGAGTTGAACAGGAGAAAAGTTATCTAGTGGCAAATGAAATGAGTTCAGCTAACTTAGCGTTTGAGGAAAGAGCACTAAAAAAAGAAAAAACCCTGGAAAACATTATTGGTAGTCTTAAAAGCGCCATTGTTGCATTCTCCGGCGGGGTTGACAGTACATATCTGTTACATAAAGCTCTGCAGGTATTGGGCAGTAACAAAGTGATGGCAGTAAACCTGCAGACCGGTTTAAACCGTTCTATCAGCCTGACCCATTTAAAAGGACTGGCAGAGGAACTGAAGGCGGAGCTGCTTGTTCTAGAGCATGGTCTTCTACAGGAGCCAATGGTTAAAGATAACAGTAAGGAGAGGTGCTATTATTGCAAACGGAGTATTTTTGGATTATTACTGAATACTGCAGAAGAAAGAGGAATTGCTGCTGTTTTGGATGGAAGTAACGCAGACGATACTATGGATTACAGGCCGGGGATGAAAGCGTTAAAAGAGCTTGGAATTAAAAGCCCCCTTCTGGAGGCAGGGCTGACTAAAAATGAGATCAGGTGGCTTTCAGCAAAAGCCGGTCTGCCGACCTGGGATCAACCGGCTACAACCTGCCTGGCAACGCGTTTTCCCTACGGAACAAGCATTGAACCGGAAATGTTGAACCGGGTTTACCAGGCAGAGGAGTTCTTACGTTCATTGCCACTTGCAGGAGATTTACGGGTTCGCTGCCACAACAACCTGGCGCGTGTTGAAGTAAATGCAGAAGAAATCGACAAGGTACTTGAAAACAGGGAAAAAATATCATCCAGGTTAAAAGAGCTTGGATTTACCTATATCACTCTCAGCCTGGATGATTTTAGTTCTGGCAGTATGAATATGGAATTACTTAAAATAGAGGAATAACCCCTCAGTCAAGCTTCCACCATTCTTCCCCTTTTTCTTCTGAAATCTCTCCGTTTACTTTCATGTCAACTTCATGCTCAAATGTTGAGCCGGGGAAAGGTTCAGGATCTTTCTTCAGCCCTTCATCCGCATCTTCATCATTATCGTCAATCGTTGCTTCTTCCACCTGTTCTTCAGGATCTTCATTAACTTCTTCTTCATCAGTTGCCTCTGAACAGGCTGCAAGCAGCAAACAGCTGAAGATAATTAACAAGGTAAGCAGGATAAGTTTAATTGTTTTCACAGTTAAAACCCTCTCTGGGTTATCTGGGTTAGTCAAGCTCATACCACTTTTTGCCGTCATCTTCCTCTTCGTCGTCTAAGACTAAGACGGACCCCCAGTCGGTGGTGTCATCTACGGTAGTAATAAAAACATCTCCATCCTGAGGGAGGCTGCTATCCTGGCCACTTGAAGTTTCACCGGCACCGGTCTGTCCGTTACCAGTTGTTTGCGAAGCTGTATCTGCTGTTTGAGCAGGCTCAGAAGGCTCTGCTGCAGTTGCTTCCTCCCGGGCGGTGTCATTTATATCGCCACTTGCAAGGCCTTCTGGTTGATCTTTAAAGAAGTCTATACCCTGGGCATAAAGTTCTACGCTGCTCCAGCGCAGGCTGCCGGGCAATCGATCAGTTTTCCCCGGAGGAACTGTAACAGCTGTTTTCTCTTCGGAAATATCTGTAGACTCTATTTCCTCAACAATTTCACTTTCCTGTATTTCCTGTTCAGCGGCCTGCTTGTTGCATCCAAACAGGGGCAAAAATACAAAGGCAACCACCAAAATAATAAAGAAAGACCTTAATTGTTGCATCTGTATCATCTCCAGTTTCTATAAAAAATATTCAACCTGATTAGTATTATAACATATCATTGCCTGCGAGCATAAATGGCTTAAGAAACAGAATTATTATAGATAAAAGGATTTTAAACATAAAAAGAAGAATGCTTACTAATCATAAGTTGGGGTGTGATTAGATGATTGAAACAAAAATTAAACAAATTCGGGACGATTTGTACTGTGCCGAAATCCCGCTGCCTAAAAACCCTTTAAAAGCAACCAATTCATATGTCATCAGGGGAAATGAGAGAAACCTGATCATCGATACCGGAATGAACAGGCCTGAGTGCAAGAATGCCCTTTTATGGGCACTTGATAAACTT
>SKWE01000058.1 GCA_007129055.1 Syntrophomonadaceae bacterium | reverse complement strand
TCACTTCCTGCAGGTTGAGCCAGAGCGGGCTGGCAACAAAGATCGATGAGTAGGTGCCAACAAATACCCCCATAATCAGGGCCGCTACAAATACAATTAAATCCAGGCTGCCGATGTAGTAATGAAAACCGAATAGCAGGGCAACAAGCACAAACAGCGTGGTAAGCGAAGTGTTAATTGACCTGACCAGGTTTTGATTGATACTCTCGTTTACTATGGTAACATATTCTCTTTTCTGTTTGTGCTTTATGTTTTCCCGGATGCGGTCAAATATAACTATTGTATCGTTAACGGAATAACCGAAAACTGTAAGGATAGCTGCTACGAAGGGCACGTTAATTTCCATCTGTAGAATGGAAAAAACACCTACCACTACAATAATATTATGCAGCAGGGCTGCTATGGTAGCCAGGGCAAACCTGAACTCAAAACGGAATGTTATATAGCCAACCATCAACAGAACCGCCACAACCAACGATAATATTGCCTGGGCAGCCAGTTCGCTTCCAATTACGGCTCCAACACTTTCAATCCTTAAATCTGCCGGATCAAGGTTGGGAAAACTGCTTCTAAAGGCCTCCATGATTACTTCCCGGCGTTCTTCTTCTATATATTGGGCCTTGATTACCAGCCCCTCGTCGGTCGGTTCTCCGCTAAGATCCCTGCCCTGCACGATTTGAACAGCAGCTCCATCGAGTTCTTCAAAAGGGGCAATAACCGCTTCTACCTCTTCCATGGAAAATTCTTCTCCAAGATTAAGGTGAAGCACCGTGCCTCCGGTAAAGTCTATACCAAGATTTAAACCAAATATGGCAAGCGATGCAAGGCCTGCTATTACAAGTACAGCTGATAATAGATATGCTTTACGGCGATTTCCGATAAAATCAATCATTATATTTTCACCCCCACGTAGGCGCTGTTTCTAATTAACCCTGCCCTGAAAGCCAGTCTCATCAAGAGACGGGTTAAAACAATTGCTGTAAACATACTGCAAATAATACCCACAAAGAGGGTAACGGCAAAACCCCTGACCGGTCCACTGGCCAGGCTGAATAACACTATAGTTACAATCAGGGTTGTTACATTGGCGTCCAATATAGCCCTGAATGCTCTCTGAAAACCGCCCTCCATGGCGCTGCGCGGAGTTCTTCCCGAACGGAGTTCATCTTTAATGCGTTCGAAAATAATCACATTGGCATCGACCGCCATGCCGATGGAGAGGATTAAGCCGGCAATACCGGGCAGTGTAAGAGTTGTCGGCAGATGATTTAAGGCCAATAGAACAAGGGTCATGTAAAAAACCAGGGCTATAGATGCAACAATACCGGCTACCCTGTAAAAGATGATCATAAAAATAATAACTGCCAGCAGTCCTATGCCCGCGGCATATACTGCAATCTCTTCTGTGCGCTGCCCGAGCGTCGGGCCGATAAGGCGTGATTCAAGCTCTCTTAATTCAACAGGCAGCGAGCCGCTGCGCAGCAAAAGGGCAAGTTCAGCAGCTTCCTCAAATTCGAACCTGCCTTCTATTGTAGCCCTGCCATCTGTTATAACAGCCTGGACAATAGGTTCAGAAATAACTGTATCGTCAAGAACTATGGCTATGGGCTGTCCGAGAAATTCAGAAGTTGCCTCTTCGAAAAGCCGGGCCCCTTCGCGATCGAATTCAATGCTGACAAAGGGAAAAGGTGTATATTCCGGAGCCCGTTCCGCCCTGGCCTGGACCAGGTTTGCCCCCGTTACAATCTCTTGTCCGTCAGGGCCAACAAACTTGAGCATTGCTGTCCGGCCAATAATATTTCTTGCCTGCTCAACATCTTCCAGGTCCGGAAGCTCTATCCTGATGCGGTTATCACCCTGGGCAGCGATTATCGGTTCAGCAACCCCCAGTTCATCAACCCGCATGCGTATAATTTCTATTGCCCTTTCAATTGCATCAGCATCATGATCCGGATCACCGGTTTCGACCGCCTCCAGTAAAACATAAAGTCCGCCGGCGATATCAAGGCCGCGCTTTATCCCGTCTTCCCTGTCCGCTGCATTGATGAAAGCCCAGTATCCTGAAAATAATATCAGGGCCGCTATGGCGATTAAAAGAAATAATCGGCCAGGATTGATTTTGGGGTTCATTAAAAACCACTCTCCATTCATTAAAAACTATAAATACCAGGTCATATTAAATTCATGTCATTATCAAGCCTGCCGATAACTTAATATTAATTCAGGCTGGGCAGAAATAAATTATGAAATTCAACCAGTAGCATCGCTTTTTAAATACTTGTTAATTACCAGGTTTAAAAGGTTTTCATCATTGACCGGCACAATAATGGCCGAACCAATTTGATCCGGCAAGACAAAAATAATATCGCTACCAAGTCGTTTTTTATCTTGTCTTAGTTTATCGATTACCCTCTCCGCGGTCAAGCCTGCAGGAGCCTTTTTAGGATTAATTTTTGAAATAAGCCTTTTCATGCGTCCAGCAATACCAGGTTTGATAACATTAAGAGCCAGGGCAATATCAAGAGCAGCTGTCATCCCAACCAGGACAGCTTCCCCGTGCAAATAATATTTAAATCCTGAGGCTGCTTCAAGCGCATGGCCGATTGTATGCCCAAAATTTAAGATCCTGCGGTAATCTTTTTCGAATTCATCTGCTTCCACTACCCTGGCCTTGGATCGGATAGACCCTGCTACGGCTTCGGCCAGGAGCGGCCCGTCACCTTGCATAAGGGATTCAAAGTTTTCTTCAAGCCAGAAAAAAAATTCAGCGTCTTCTATTATCCCATATTTAATTATTTCAACCATCCCTGCTTCAAAGTGCCTTCGGGGCAGGGTGTCAAGAACTTCAGAATCTATCAAGACTATCCTGGGAGGATAAATTGAGCCTATGATATTCTTACCGCGGGGGTGGTTGACTGCCACTTTGCCGCCGATACTGCTGTCTACCTGGGCCAGGAGAGAAGTGGGCACCATTACAAGGGGCAC
>SKWE01000035.1 GCA_007129055.1 Syntrophomonadaceae bacterium | reverse complement strand
TGCCACCCGTTTTTTACCGGAAAGCAAAAGTTTGTTGATACCGGGGGACGAGTGGAGCGCTTTAAGCGTAAATACGGAATGTAAAGGAAGAGCAGGGCTAAATGCTCTGCTCTTTTTTAATTTTTACTGGAATAACAAAAGAATCCGTGTTTACGGGGAGATAAAGAATGCAGGATAAATTAAGAGTAATAGAAGAACGCTACCAGGAACTGGAAAAATTGCTCAGTGATCCTAAGGTCCTTGAACAGCGTGATGAATGGCTTAAAATGTCTAAAGAGATGTCTGCCATCACTCCGATTGTTGAAGCCTACCGGCGTCTTGCCGAAGTTGACACCGAGATGAGCGAAGCGGAAGAAATGCTGCAGGATAGCAAGGAAGAGGAAATGTCTGATTACCTGCAGGCAGAGGTAAACGAGCTATGCGCTGAGAAAGATAAATTAGAAACGGAACTTAACGAGCTTCTTTTGCCTAAAGATCCCTATGATGACAAATCTGTTTTTATTGAAATCCGGGCAGGAACCGGTGGAGATGAAGCAGCGCTATTTGCTGCCGACCTGTTGAAAATGTACTCCCGTTATGCCGAAAGTAATAACTATAAGGTTGAAATTGTCGATTCCCACCAAACCGACATAGGCGGTTTCAAGGAAGTAATCCTCGGGATCGATGGCACGGGGGCCTATAGCCGCCTTAAATATGAAAGTGGAGTGCACAGGGTGCAGCGTATACCGACTACCGAGTCGGGTGGTCGCATCCATACTTCAGCAGCGACAGTTGCTGTGCTTCCGGAGGTTGAAGAAGTTGAAGTGGATATAAATCCCCAGGATTTAAGAGTAGATACTTTTTGTGCGACTGGACCTGGCGGACAAAGCGTTAACACAACTCAATCCGCTGTCCGCATTACCCACCTGCCTACCGGAGTGGTTGTAAGCTGCCAGGATGAAAAATCTCAGCTGCAAAACAAGGAAAAGGCATTAAGGATTTTGCGCAGCCGCCTTTTAGATAAATATATCTCCGAGCAAACGGCCGAACAGGCGGAAGCCAGGAAGACCATGGTTGGCAGCGGTGACAGAAGTGAAAGAATTCGCACCTACAATTTTCCCCAGAACAGGGTAACTGATCACCGTATAGGGCTTACCCTGCATAAGATGGATCTGGTTTTGGCAGGACAGCTAGATGAAATTATCGAAGCGCTGATTGCTGATGAAAGAGCTGAAAAGTTAAAAGAGGTAGGAGAATAAACTTAAGTTGTTATCCCTGACGGTAGATGAGGCTCTGCAAAGAGCTTCTTTTAATTTAAAAAAGGCTGGAGTTGAAGATGCGCCTGTTGAAGCGGAAATACTGCTAGCGTACGTCCTAAAGAAAAACAGGCTTCAGCTTCATTTAAGCAAGCAGGAACTTTTACCGTGTTCAGCTCACGACATTTTTCTGGACCTGGTGGAGCGAAGATGTAAAGGGGAACCCACTGCTTATATTACCGGGCATAAGTATTTTTACGGCAGGGCTTTTCGCGTTGACCGCAGGGTGTTAATTCCCAGGCCTGAAACAGAGCTGATTGTAGAAAGATCTCTTTGCTTTGCCGAAGAATGCAAAAATAGCGGAGTAGCCAATCTGTCCATCCTTGATCTCGGTACGGGAAGCGGGGTTTTGGCAGTAACCCTGGCCCTTGAAATCACAGATGCCGAAATATGGGCTGTGGACTTTTCACCGGAAGCACTGGAAGTTGCCAGGCTAAATGCTGATGATAATAAGGCAACTAAAAGAATTGCCTGGTTGGAAGGGGATTACCTTCATGCCATTGAGGGAGTAGTGTCTGGAAAGGGTTTTAACCTTATCGTGTCGAATCCCCCCTATTTAAACTCTAAGGATATGGAAAACCTGCCCCAGGGAATAAAAGAATATGAGCCTGCCAGTGCGCTTTATGGAGGACCTGACGGCCTGGAAGGTTATCGCCAGATAATCAAAAAAGTACCCTCTTTTATAAAAACCCCCTTCAAACTGATAGTGGAGATTGGTTCATCACAGGAAGAAGAAGTTACCAGGATCCTTGAAGCTGCAAGCCTGTTTTCAGAAATCAAATGCTACCCTGACCTGGCCGGGCTGCCGCGGGTAGTGGAGGCCCATATTTCTTAGCTCTGATTAGTTTAACCCTTTTCCGGTTGAGGTTATGGTTAACTTGCCGTGTTTAACACCCTTAACGCCGATCAGTCTGCCCGCAAGTTCCTTCGCCTCGGCGGCGCGACCCTTGATCACCATAACTTCCAGGCAGTGATCGTGTTCAAGATGGACATGCATAACAGATATTATCATTTCGTGGTGATCGTGCTGCAGTTCTAGCAACAGATCGCTTAGCCCCCGGACGTGGTGGTTGTAGATGATTGTAATTGTGCCAGCTACTTCTTCATCGTCATTTGACCAGTCAAGTTCTACCAGCTGGTTGCGAATTAAATCTCTTATTGCTTCAGAGCGGTTAGGGTATCCGCGCTTGACTATCTCGCGATCAAGTCTTTCCAAAAGTTCCTTTTCCATGGAAATACCGAAACGAATTAATCCTGGCAATCTATATCAGCTCCTATTTAATAATGATTTATTATAACATATGCCAGATTACAAGGATTAGATTGAAAAACGAAGAAGTATACTTTATAATGTGCTTTGCGAGCAAGCTAATTGCCCGATACGGCAGGGGGAAGTTTATTGTTCTGGGATATAGCTTTTAGTACTCTTGGTGGCCTTGGACTATTCTTGTTCGGCATACAGATTATGGCTTCGGGTATGCAGAAGGCAGCCGGCGACAGGTTTCGCCGCATTCTTGAAGTATTAACCAACAAACCGGTGATCGGGGTGATGACCGGTATTCTCGTTACTATTCTTGTCCAAAGCAGCAGCACCGCTTCAGTGATGGTTGTTGGCTTTGCCAATGCCGGCCTGATGAACCTGTCGCAGGCAATAAGTGTGATTATTGGTGCCAATATCGGGACTACGGTAAC
>SKWE01000156.1 GCA_007129055.1 Syntrophomonadaceae bacterium | reverse complement strand
ATGGCAGCGGTTCAGCTTCAGGCTTTCGCTTAGGCTGCCCTCGAGACGCGTCATCCGTAACTTGGCTCTCGGCGGCCCGCGTCCGTGCGGGCCGGCCTGCTCCAGCCCTTGCTTCACCGGCCATTGTTGCTGTGCCTACACAATGGTAAGGGTTTTAGCCGGAGCAGCTTTTCTTTACTGGTGCTGTTGAGAATGCTAAAATATATAAACGATTTGAAAAACCTGGGTGGAGGTAGCTAATTGCGTTTAATAATAACAGTAATTGCCGTAATCTTAACCGATCAACTAACCAAGTATGCTGTAACAAATAACATGGAAATCGGGCAGTCTATTCCGATCATAGAAAATTTCCTGCACATTACTTTCGTACGCAACCCCGGTGCTGCTTTTGGCATGCTGCCGTACCAGACGCTCTTTTTTGTCATCATTACAGTAGTTGTAGCGCTGCTGATTATTTATTATTACCGCACCCTGCCTGATGGTTACGCCTGGCTGCGGTTTGGCCTGTCGCTGCAGCTCGGTGGGGCGATCGGTAATTTAATTGATCGAATCAGTGAAGGCTATGTTGTAGATTTTATCGATTTTAAAATCTGGCCCCCCGTTTTTAACATCGCCGATTCCGCAATAGTAGTAGGGATAACCATTTTCATTATTGCTTTCTGGCGCGACCCTTCCCTGAGAGTAGAGAGGAGTTGATTACCCGATATGTACCCGGAAATATTCAGTATAGGAAATTTGGTAATCCATTCGTACGGCTTGATGATTGCCCTGGCAGTGGTTGTTGCGGCCCTGGCCCTCTATCGTGAAGCTCCGCGGGAGAAGATGAATCCGGATTACGTCCTGGAGGCAGTTATCGTAGCTGCTTTTTTCGGCGTTCTTGGCGCGCGTATCCTCTACATGTTCCTTAACTGGGACTATTATGGAGGGCAGTTTTTCTCTGCATTCTTTACCAGGTTTGAAGGGCTTTCATTTTACGGGGGACTCTTCGGCGGTGTTATTGCCATATATTTTTGGTCCAATTGGCGAAGAGTGGGTCTATTAAAACTATTTGATTTACTGGCTCCCTATCTTGCCCTCGGTTATGCGTTTGGAAGGATTGGTTGTTTCCTGAATGGTTGTTGTTACGGCAGGGAGTCTGATTTACCCTGGGCTTTACCTGCTTCTGCTGCAGATACTATTTTACGTCACCCTGTTCAGCTTTACGCTGCCCTGTTGGCCATTATAATCTTTATTATTTTGAAACTGCTTCGTCCAAACCGGCCTTTTGTCGGTTTCATCTTTATTTCACTTTTTGGCCTTTACGGCCTTCTGCGTTTTACTACTGAATTTTTCAGGTATGGCGAAACAGTAGCGCTTGGTTTTACACTAGCCCAGCTGTTCAGCCTTGGCCTGGTTATCGTTTCCCTGGCTATAATTATAGCTTTTGGCGATGGATTAGAGTTTTTCAGCGGTTTGGTTAAACTGCCCCGGCGAAAGAAACAAGGGAAGCCAAAAAAGAGGGGCAGATAATGAAAGATGAGAACAACTTCCCTGCTTTAGAATATGAATTTTCTATAACCGCTGAAGATGCGGGACAGCGGCTTGATCTTTACCTGGCAGGCAATCTTGAAGACTTATCCCGCAGCAGGATTCAGAAACTGATTGAAGAGGGTATGCTTAGTGTAAACGAAAACCCTTGCTATGATAAAAACCACCGTCTTCAAGCCGGTGAATTTTTAAAACTTACCCTTCCACCACCGGAACCGGCAGTTCCGGGGCCGGAGAAAATCAGGCTTGACATACTATTTGAAGATAAAGATATGTTAGTGATTAATAAACCCCGTGGCATGGTTGTCCACCCCGCTCCCGGGCACAGCAGCGGGACCCTGGTAAATGCCCTTCTCGCTCACTGCGATGACCTTTCCGGTATTGGGGGCGTAATGCGCCCCGGGATTGTTCACAGGCTTGATAAGGACACCTCCGGGCTATTGCTGGTGGCTAAAAATGATATTTCCCACCGTTCCTTGTCTACCCAGCTGAAATCAAGAACATTGAAAAGAGAATACATAGCCCTGGTTCATGGCAGGGTTGAGCCTTCTAAAGGTAAAATTGATGCTCCAGTGGGCCGCCATCCTGTACACCGCAAAAAGATGGCAGTTTTGCCCGGGGGAAGGATGGCAATTACCCGCTACAGGGTATTGAAGCATTATAGACATTACAGTCTTCTTAAGCTTCAGCTTGAAACGGGACGAACTCACCAGATTCGGGTTCACCTTTCCTATATCGGCTTTCCAGTTGTCGGTGACTCCTTATATTCCCCTCATTCGGGGGCGGATTTGCCTGCTGAACTGGCCCTGTTTCATGCCCTTCATGCCTACCGCCTGACTCTTGTTCATCCCGCCAGTGGTGAACAGTTAGGCTTTACTGCGCCTTTGCCACCTGATTATAAAGCAGCCCTTTATTACCTGGCGTCAAGGTAAATTCTATTATTTACAGCTGAAACTGTTTGATCAGGTCCTTATTCTGTGGGTTAATCGTAATTGTTTCATAATTTTCATACAGGACAGCTCCCGGCTTGCCTCCCGGACGCCTGCGAACATGGCGCACTTCTGTATAGTCCACGGCAACTGCACCACTTTTGCTGCCCTTGCTAAAATAAGCTGCCAAAAATGCCGCCTCTTCCAGGTCGGATTCAGGTGGAGGGAATGGGGCTTCTTTTAATACCACGTGACTGCCCGGCAGGTCTTTAACATGAAACCAGGTGTCGCGGCGTACGGCGGCTTTAAAAGTAATATAATCATTCTGACGGTTGTTTCTGCCGACCAGGACAGTATGGCCTGAAGAGCTTTTAAAACTGAGTGGCTGTGGAAGCGCCTCCTTCCCCTTTTTAGCCTTTTTCTTTTCCCTCAGGTAACCTGCCTGGATCATTTCGCTGCGTATCTCTTCCAGTGATTCTGTAGAACCCTTTTCAATGGTGTACAAAAGTTCTTTACAGTAGTCAATTTCTGCTTTTGTCCTGCCCAGCTGCCTGCGGATTTTGTCTCTGCCCTGCTTTGCTTTACGGTATTTTTTAAAATGCAACTGAGCATTAAAACTGGCTGATTTTGAAGGGTCCAGGGGCACAGGGATTTCCTGGTCCGGGTTGTAAATGTCGGGCAGCATTGCGTTTTCTGCTCCTTTTGGCACCTGGTTTCCGTAGGCAAGAAGTATTTCGCCATAAAGCCGGTGCTGGGGAGCCCTGGCTGAAGCATCAAGCTCTTTTTGCTGTTCCTTTTTCTTGTTTATTAACTGTTCCAACCTTTTTTCCACTGTATTTTGCAATGATTCACGAAGCGCCAGCTCTCTTGTTTCGTTTTTTAATTCATTATAATATTTTTCAAGCATATTCCCGGGGCTGCTATAGTAAACTTTTTCATCTTCTGGCAGGTAGGTTAAGTCGATTGCGGCATAAAGCCTTTTACCAGGTACCAGGACTGCTTTATTTTGAAAACCCTTTTCACAAAAAATATTATATAGCTCCTGCTGCAGTTTTTTGGCGCTAACCGCTGGATTACCTGTATCCCAGCCGCACCTGTGCAAAATCTCCCTGGCTGCCATGGGGCTGATCCCGCCCACAGCTTCAACCAGCGCTTTATCTGCTCTCTTACCGTTATCAATTAAACGTGATAGCGCACTGGTCAGCTCTTCCGGATTTAACGTCCCGGGGTTAAGTTTTTCCTGTTTGGGGGGCAGCAGGTACTTTTCTCCCGGCAAAATAGCCCTGGCTGGATTTTTATCCAGGGACGCAGTCTTCGCGGCACCCAGTATAATTCCATCTTCATCAACTAAAATCAGGTTGCTGCGCCTGGCCATTATTTCGGCATACAGCTTAACCGGTTTCATTCCTTCGGGTGGATCAAAATCAATTTCCAGAATTCTTTCCAGTGGTGGATTGTCAAAGTTAGCAGACCGGCCCCCAACCAGGTATTTGCGCAGCAGCATGCAAAATGGTGAAGGCTGGTCCAGGCTGCGATATTTTTGATCAACCTTGTGAACACGGGCATACCTGGAATCATATGAAAATAAAAGACCGGGCTGTTTACCCTCCGAGTAAAAATGGATAACGACCTCGCCCCGTTCAGGCTCATAAACCCTTTGCACAACGGCACCGGTCAGCTCCTGCTTCAGCTCTTCAGTTACAGCCATCATCATTAGTGTATCGAAAGACACTGGCACACCTCATTTCTCCGGCATCTAGTATAATTCTTCTTCTCCTCCAAGGCAAATTTAAAACCGCTGCCAATACCTGCGGCGGAACCGGTAATAGGAACAGACAGCAAACTGATTAAGTTATAGACGAGCTAATTTTGCTGCTTGAGATTGCCATCATTTGATGATAATATTAACCCAGCACTTAAACAAAGGCGAAAAACGCAGAAAAAAGGCGATAATCATGATTAGCAGTATGACAGGCTACGGCCGGGGCAGCAGCACGGAGAATGGCTTTACTTTCCTGGCAGAACTGCGCTCGGTTAACCACCGCTATGCAGACTTTGCTTTGCGGCTGCCGCGCGAACTCTACTTCCTGGAAGACCAGGTGCGCAGGCAGCTCCAAAACTCAATTAAGCGGGGCAGGGTGGAAGTAAGCCTGGTCCTTGATGAAATGCCGGCCGGACTTCGACAGGTCAATGTTAACTTCGACCTGGCTGAAGATTACTACCGCTCCCTGCAAAAACTTTCAGATCACCTCGGGCTTGATGAAAAAATTGAAATGAAGCATCTTTTACAGATGCCCGAACTATTCAAACCTTCCGGCCTTGTATTAACGGAAGAGCAGGTATGGCCTGCGATTACCGCTGCCCTTGGCGAAGCTCTTGGCCAGCTGATCAAACAGCGCCGGGCTGAAGGAGAAAATCTCTGCCGGGATCTGCTTGCCAGGTGCGAAAAACTTGAAACCCAGGTTCAACTGGCAGAAGAGAGAGCTGAAGCGGCGAAAGATAACTACCGGGCAAAAATGGAACATAAATTTGAAGAACTGCTGGCAGGGAAATTCGAGGAAACCAGGCTGCTGATGGAAACTGCCCTGGTTGTGGAGCGCATGGGTGTTGATGAAGAACTGGTTCGCTTAAAAAGCCATATCGGTGCTTTCCGGGATAATTTAGAGGGAACCGATCCTGCCGGGCGCAAACTTGATTTTATTGCTCAGGAAATGTTTCGTGAAGTAAACACTATTGGGTCCAAGGCGGGAGATTTTTCCCTGACAAATATTGTGGTGAATATGAAAGCAGAACTTGAAAAAATTCGTGAACAGATTCAAAACCTGGAGTAAAAAGGGGGCTAGTGTATGTCATTAAAGCTAATCAATATTGGCTTCGGAAACATTGTTTCTGCATCCCGCATAGTAGCCATAGTCAGCCCGGAATCAGCGCCTATCAAGAGGCTGGTCAGTGAAGCGAGAGAGCGCGGCCTGTTAATTGATGCTACATATGGCCGGCGGACAAGGGCTGTAATTGTTGCAGACAGCGGTCATATAATCCTTTCGGCAGTCCAACCCGAAACGGTTAAACATCGGCTCCAGGCATGCGATCACAATGCTGAGGCAACAGAATTGGAATAACAGTCACAGGAGGTTTTGCATGCAGGAGGGATTGCTCTTAATTATTTCCGGTCCTTCGGGTGTAGGCAAAGGCACGGTTTGTCGTCACTTAATGACCATCAAGGAAGGCCTTAATCTATCTGTTTCAACAACAACCCGGCTTCCCCGGCCTGAAGAAGTAGATGGCAAAGAATATTTTTTTACGGAGCCAGTTCATTTCAAAGCTATGGTTGATGCCGGCGCTTTCCTGGAATGGGCCGTTGTTCACGGCCATTACTATGGAACAAGCCTTGATGTGGTAGATGAAGCAATTAGTAAAGGTAAAACATTAATCCTGGAAATAGATGTCCAGGGTGCAGCCCAGGTCAGGCAAAAAGCACCCGAATCGGTTTCCATTTTTCTCGCCCCGCCATCCATGGAAACGCTGGAAGATAGAATCAGGGGCCGGGGTACTGAAACTAACGAGAAAATAGAACGCCGCCTGATGACAGCCCGCCAGGAAATGAATTCATATATTCTATATGATTATGTGGTGGTTAATGATAAAGTAGAAAAAGCCGCGACAAAGATCGGGGCAATAATAGATGCAGAAAAATGTAAAGTTAGCCGGGGCGCTCAGCCGCCCGGCATGGGAGGTGAAGACGGTTGATTTATCCATCCATTGATGATTTAATAGAAAACTTTGACAGCAAGTATACGCTGGTGATAGCCGCTGCGAAACGGGGACGTCAGCTGCGTAATGGAAGTAAAAAAACAATTGACAAATTATACAGCAAAGATGTTACTACTGCTCTCCGTGAAATAGAAGCCGGGAACATAGAGTATGAACGTATTCGTGATGGCATAAAGTAGGGGTGTTTTTTTGAAGAAGGTAATCATAGGGGTTACAGGCGGAATTGCCGCATATAAAATTCCGGAACTGGCCAGGCTGTTTGTGCGTGGTGGCATTGATGTGCAGGTGGTATTGACCCCTGCAGCCGCAGAATTTATCACGCCGCTGACTTTTCAAACCCTGACCGGCAATCCGGTTTATGTTGAAATGTACGGTGACCGGACAGGCGAAAGGGTTCGCCACGTTGAGCTGCTGGAAAAGGCAGATTTGATGGTTATTGCACCGGCAACGGCTAACACTATTGGTAAAATGGCCCTCGGGTTGGCTGATAACCTGATATCTACCCTCTACCTGGCAGCTGACTGTCCTGTTGTGGTCATACCATCGATGAATGTTAACATGTTCAGGCACCCGGCCGTGGTTGCGAACATTGAAATGCTGCGTAAGCGGGGCTGCCATGTAATGGATCCTGACGAGGGAGAACTGGCCTGCGGGGTATATGGCAGCGGCCGGATGCCGGAAACTTATGATATTTTTAATTTTGCCAGGCGGGCTGTAATGACAAAAGATTACCAGGGGATTGAAGTGCTGGTTACAGCCGGGCCTACCCGTGAACCCCTTGATCCGGTACGCTATATCAGCAATCCTTCTACCGGGCTAATGGGCTACTCCCTGGCCCGCGCTTTAAGCGACAGGGGAGCTGTGGTTACCCTTGTCAGCGGCCCCACCCACCTAAGGGTACCTACAGGGGTAAAGCTGGTTTCAGTGAACACTGCAGCCGAAATGCATGAAGCGGTTCTGTCAAGCTTCAGCAGGTGCCGTATCGTATTTAAAGCTGCAGCAGTTTCAGATTTCCGCCCGGCCGAAAATTGGGATGAAAAGGTGAAGAAAGAGAAAGCGTCAATGGCGCTTCAACTCGCTTCAAACCCTGATATCCTGCTTGAGCTGGGCAAAACCAAGGACGATAAAATTCTTGTCGGTTTTGCTGCCGAAACTGAAAATGCAGTGCAGAACGCACAGGACAAGCTATCGCGTAAAAACCTTGATTTAATTGTGGTCAATAACTTAAAGGAACCGGGCTGCGGTTTTGCCGTCAGCACCAACCGTGTTTCATTAATCGGCCGGGATGGTGAAGTTGAAGAAATTCCCATGATGGAAAAAGAAGAACTTGCCCACCTCATCCTCGATCGTACGGCCGTTCTGATCAAAAACTAAAAATTAATTGTTATAAACCGGGAGAAAGAATGTCCGCATATGCCGAGGTAATAATTGACCTGGTCAGCCATGCTGTTGACCGTCCTTTCCACTACAGTGTTCCGGAACAGCTTCAGCAGCAATTAAAACCCGGTCAGCAGGTTACTGTACCTCTTGGTAATCGCCGCTGCCAGGGTTTTGTGCTGCGCCTCCTCGACGAAACCGATATCGAAAACCTGAAAGATATAATATCTATAACTGACCAGGATCCGCTCTTGACCGGTGAACAACTGGCCCTTCTGCATTGGATCTCGCTGCACTACTATTGTCGTAAAATTGATGCCCTTCATGCAATGATCCCGGCCGCTTTCCGGCGCGAAAAAAGGCCGAACCGGATGAAGGTAGTTGAATTGACTCCCCAGGCTTCGGAAGCAGATTTGAAGCGGGCGCCGGCTCAAAATAAAGCCCTTGATATTCTTAAAGAACAGGGAGTGTTGGCCAGGCATAAGCTTATACAGCTGGGAGTAAAAGCGGAAACCATGCGGGCCCTGGAAAAAAAAGGGCTGATTTGCTACAGGCTTGTACCCATGGAAGCGCAGAAAAAAGTGGGTAATAGCAGCTCAACTGAACCGCATTTAATGCTTAATGAACAGGCCTCATGTTTTAGCAGGATCAGTCATGCCCTTGAACAGCAGAAAGCACAGCGCATCCTGCTTCACGGGGTTACAGCCAGCGGCAAAACAGAAGTTTACATGCAGAGTATTACCTGCTGCCTGGACCTGGGCAAAAGCGCCCTGGTCCTGGTTCCTGAAATATCGCTTACCCCGCAGATGATAGAACATTTCGAGGGACGCTTCCCGGGCCGGGTAGCAGTACTGCACAGCCGCCTTAGTGTGGCCGAAAAAAACCGCCAGTGGACGGCGATTCTCAGCGGCGAAGCAAAAGTAGTGCTCGGTGCCCGTTCGGCGGTTTTTGCCCCCCTGAAATCGATCGGTATAATCATCATTGATGAAGAGCATGAAACCACTTACAAACAGGAAGAAACCCCCCGCTATCACGCCAGGGATGTTGCCTGGTGGAGGGCGCGTTACAATAAAGCTGTTCTGCTGCTGGGCAGTGCAACCCCCTCCCTGGAGAGCTACTACCTGGCTGTACGGGGTGATGCAGAACTGCTCAGCATGAAAGAAAGGGTGACCCCCATCCAGCTGCCGCCTGTAGAAGTAGTTGATATGCGCAAAGAACTAAAAGAAAACCACCGTCACATATTCAGCCGACCCCTTCTCGAAGGCCTGAACGCTGTGCTTGAGAACGATGAACAGGCGCTATTATTTATTAACCGCCGCGGCTTTGCCGGGTTTGTATTATGCCGCGAATGCGGGCATGTGGTGCGCTGCAAATCCTGCGATGTTTCGCTTACCCTGCATAAGGATCGTAATATTATGTGCTGCCACTACTGTGCACACGAGGAAGCTGTGCCGGAAGTGTGCCCCGGATGCGGCGGGGTTAAAATACGCCATTTCAGCGCCGGAACCCAGCGGGTAGAGGAAGAAGTTAGAAAACTTTACCCCCGGGTATCACTGATTCGCATGGATCGTGATACAACGAGCAGTCGCAGCGCCCATGACTATTTTTACCGGCAGTTTAAAGCCCGAAAAGCAAGTATACTGATCGGAACCCAGATGATTGCCAAGGGGTTTGACTTCCCCGGGGTAACCCTGGTAGGAGTGGTTGCCGCCGACACTACCCTGAACCTGCCTGATTTCAGGGCTCCTGAAAGGACTTTCCAACTTTTAACCCAGGTTTCAGGGCGGACGGCCCGCGGGCCGCGGGGAGGAAAAGTTATCGTCCAGACTTACCACCCGGGCCACTACAGTATTCTTGCTGCAGCGGAGCACGATTACCCTGCTTTCTATAAGCAGGAGATTGAAAACCGCCGCCAGCTAGCGTATCCCCCATTCAGTGAGCTGCTGCGTGTATTGTTTACCTACAACGAAGAAAAAGCGGTTTTTGACGCGGCCAACTGGTTTGCCGGCTGCCTTGAACCGATAACCAATGAGCTGGAACTGCTTGGTCCGGCACCCGCAGCCCTTTTCCGGATTAAAGATCAATACCGGGTGCAGATTATCATAAAAGGTGAAAAGCTATCCGGGCTTGCCCCCCGGATAAAAAAATTGATCCGCGAATATCACGCCATGAAGCCGGCCTGGCCGGTGCGCCTGGCAGTGGATTTTAACCCACAGGTAGTGTTATAATTTTACATGAGGTGTTGCAACAGTGGCTTTACGAAAAATATTAAGCGATAACCACCCTGTTTTGCGTACCCCTGCCAGGGAAGTAGCGAAAATTAACAGCGGCGTGCTGCGCCTGCTTGATGATATGATTGAAACCATGCGTGAAGCGCAGGGAGTCGGTTTGGCTGCCAACCAGGTGGGTGTTTCTAAACGAATTTTAATCGCAGATGCCGGAAAAGATGGAGAAGAAAAGATTATAGAGCTGATTAACCCTCAATGCGACAGTGCAGAAGGAGAAGAGGTCGGTCTTGAAGGTTGTTTAAGCGTTCCGGGTGCTTATGGCGAAGTGTCCCGGGCCACGGAACTAAGTGTCAGGGCCCTTAACCGTGAAGGCCGGGAAATAAAACTCCGGGTTAGTGGTTTGCTGGCCCGCATATTGCAGCATGAAATGGATCACCTGGAAGGTATCCTTTTTACCGATAAAGCTCTGCGTATGCTCGATCCGGAAGAGTTGCAAAGTGAGGAATAGATTTGAAAGAACTTAAACTGGTTTTCATGGGAACACCGGAATTTGCCTTACCTTCACTCGAACTGCTGTATCTTTCACCCCATAACCTGGCGCTGCTGGTTGTTCCGCCGGATAAGCCCAGCGGACGGGGGAGGAAGGTTAGGTTTGCGCCGACAAAGAACTGGGCCCTTGAAAAAAACATATCCCTGGTCCAACCGCAGAAAATCAGTGATCAGGACTTCCTGTCCGGGATGGAAAATGAGGCGCCGGATCTCATAATTACCGCTGCTTACGGTAAAATACTCCCTCCGCCGCTGCTTAAACTGCCCCGGCTTGGCTGTATAAACCTGCACGCATCGTACCTGCCTTTTTACCGCGGTTCTGCCCCTATTCACCGCGCAGTTATTGATGGGGCTGATTACAGCGGGGTTTCGGTGATAAAAATGGTTTCCGAGCTCGATGCAGGTGATATCCTGATGCAGGAAAAAGAAGATATTCTGCCATTTGATACTGCCGGCACTCTACACGATCGCCTTGCAGGCAGGGGCGCATCCCTGCTCTTAAGAACGGTCAACGCTCTTGCTTCCGGGGCTGTCAAAGCTTTTCCCCAGGATCATGAACGGGCATCATATGCCCCGCCGCTGACCCCCGAAGATGAACAACTGGACTGGAGCCAGGGAGCGGAAGAAATCTACAACCGGATCAGGGGTTTGAACCCCTGGCCAGGCGCATATACCTGCTTAAACGGCAAAAGAATTAAAGTCTGGCAGGCGGCCCGCCCTAAAGATGATGAGCTGAATCCGGATATAGCTCCGGGTACTATTTTAACCGTAGGTGAAAACTCACTCACCGTTGCCACTGGCAGTGTCCCATTAACCATCCTTAACCTGCAGCCGTCAGGTAAAAAAGCGATGGATGCCGGATCATTCTGCTGCGGTTACCGGGTTGAGGCAGGCCAGGTGCTTGCCGGGGAACCAGAAAATTGAGCGGTAAAAAGATTAT
>SKWE01000201.1 GCA_007129055.1 Syntrophomonadaceae bacterium | reverse complement strand
CAGGCTTTTCGGCTAAAGCAACTATTTCGCCAAGACAGATACCGGTAATTCGCGAAGCCTTCAGGCCCGGGCAGGACGATTTTGAAAAAGCGCTGAAGATTGTTCGGGCAGCAGAAGAGGCTGAAAAGTCCGGTAGAGGAATAATTATGCTGAACGGCTGCATGATCGATGAACCCGTTGTAGCCAGGGCCAGGCACACCCTGAAAATGTGGAAGGAAGCAGGTGGCAATAGTGATGGTTAACGGGGTGGGTAGAACCATACCGGATGTTATAAAAGGCTATAAAAACATCATTCCTTACACAACTCCTCATGGCCGGGATCCGGATCCTTTGAAAACCGGGACTTATGCCGGAAAACTGCTGCCCGGCGGGGATAAACTGCTGCCCGACATAGAAACGGCAATCAGGGAATGCCGTCTTGAAGATGGTATGACAATTTCATTCCATCACCATTTTCGCAATGGTGACCGGGTTGCAAATATGGTTCTTCAAACCGCTGCCCGAATGGGCTTTAGAGGTTTAAGAGTAGCGCTAAGTTCAATATTCCCTGTTCATGCGCCCCTGGTTGATCATATTGTCGACGGCACCGTCGGCGGGCTTTCCTGTAACTATATGCTCGGCCCTGTGGCAGAAGCCATGTCTGCGGGCAGATTTCCCTTTCCCGTTATATTTCGTACCCACGGAGGGCGGGACAGGGCAATAGAGACAGGTGAAGAGAAGATTGATATTGCCTTCATAGCCGCTTCGGCTGCCGATTCGTCAGGTAACTTTAATGGGGTAACCGGTCCTTCGGCCTGTGGGTCTCTCGGGTACTGCCTTACCGACTGCCGCTATGCCCGGAAAGTAGTTGTCCTTACCGATCACCTTGCGCCCTACCCCCTGATACCTGCCAGTGCAGACGAAACCCTGGTTGATTACGTAGTTCAGGTTGACCAGGTAGGCGATCCGGCCGGTATTACCACGGGGGCAGTTAAAGAGGAAAAAGATCCCCTGCGCTTGAAGCTGGCCCGGTGGGCAGCGGATGTTATAGAAGCGGCAGGGCTGTTGAAAGAAGGAGTCTCATTTCAGACGGGAACAGGTGGTGCTTCGCTTGCAGCAGCCCGGTTTTTAAGGGAAAAAATGAAAACCGCTGATATCAGTGGTTCATTTGGCATGGGGGGTATCACGGGACAGATGGCAGCGCTGCTGGAAGAAGGTTATTTCAAAGCCTTGCTCGACACCCAGAGCTTTGACCAGGCCGCTATAAACTCTTTGCGCAGCAACCCCCGTCACCAGGAGATATCGGCAGGCCGTTATGCCAACCCCCATAACAAGGGCTGTGCGGTGAACAGGCTTGATGCCATGATCCTCAGCGCAATTGAGGTTGATACAGATTTTAACGTCAACGTGCACACTGCTTCCGACGGCAGGGTGATGGGCGGTTCAGGAGGCCATGCCGATACTGCTGCCGGCTCCAGGCTGGCTGTAGTGGTTGCCCCTTCAGTGAGAAAAAATATTCCGATTGTAATCGACAGGGTCCTTACCGTAACCACGCCCGGTGCAACAGTTGATTGCCTGGTAACCGAGCGGGGTATAGCGGTTAATCCACGAAGGGGTGATTTAAAGGAAAGTTTGAAAGCTTTTGGTCTTCCGCTAATTGAAATTGAAGATTTAAAGAGGAAGATCGAAGAAGAGATCGGCCTACCACAGAAACCAGCTTTTTCTGATAAAGTTGTTGCTGTTGTGGAATACCGTGACGGTACGGTTATTGATACCATCAGAGGGGCCCTGGCATAAAAATATACCCGGGCGGATCGCCCGGGTTCCACTAATTTTAAGTAGGTAAAACATTTTAGGCACTGTCTAATCCATCAGTCTTAACACTTTCAATGCTGTCTACTTTCAAGTCCTTGTCTTTCATTTTTGCAGCAGCAGCAGCCGCCTCTTTCTGAATCCTCTTCAGCGGGCCAATATCCTTATGCCGTTTAACACCGATAACCAGGGCTACAAAAACGATAACTGAGCCGATAATCGCTATGGTTAAATTCGGGTGGAAGAGAGGCACCAGCGCAATAATCGAAAGTGCAATCTTCAAAGGCAGATCGAATTTTACCTGGTTGATAAAGCGACCGAACATGGCGAAGGTAAAGCCAAGTGTTCCCAGGGTAACCAGGATAGTATCCCGAATCTGCGGCAGTCCCGGGGTTGTCACCAGGTCGGTGCGGATAAAGATAGCAAATGACATAACCAGGATAGGCAGGCATATTTTAAGCGCGGTCATCATTGTGCGCATGAATGAAGCGTTAGCCAGCCTGGAAGCAACAGCTGCCGTAAGAGAGGTTGGCGGTGAAAGCTCACCCCAGACCGAGATCAGGAAAACAAAGATATGCGCTACCCAGGGGTTAATACCCCAGGCGATAAAAGGCGGGGCTACAATTACAGCCACAACTATGTATGTAGCTGTCGGCGGAAGCCCGGTTCCGGCCAGCCAGCCGAAGCCCCAGGCAACGAGTATGGTAAGGAAAATGCTGACTGATCCAAGCTGCATCATCAGTGCTCCCATGCGCATGATGAACCCGGTTACTGTAAACAGGCCGATCATAATGCCCAGAGTGGACATCAGGATTACCAGGTACCAGGCCATATCAGCATGAGTTTCGATTACATCCCGGATCATGGAAGGTAAGTGCTGATCCTGGAAAGCTTCATCCCGGGCTTTATACTTGTAATATAAATGAATGGCCAGCAGTAGAAAGGCCAGCAGGCATGCCGTGTAAACAGCGGAACGCATTGGTCCGTAGCCGATTACACCCATCATAATGATTAGTGAAATAATACAGGCGAAAAAAGAATATGTTTTAAGCTTGTTATAGACGGGGACTTCAGGGGTGTCAACCTCTTCCTGGGCAACTGAGCTCACAGAAAGCAGGTAAACCGACATGATTACCGCAGAGAAATAAATAAAGCCAAGGGAGAAACCGCGAATTACCACATCCCAGTATGGAACGCCAAGGAAATCAGCCATAATAAAGCCGGCAACGGCCATCAGCGGAGGCATGATTAACCCTCCCATTGAGGCAGCGGTTTCCACTGCCCCGGCGTATACCGGGTGAATACCATGTTTAATCATCAGCGGTATGGTAAAACTACCGGTAACAGCAGTGTTCGCTGCTCCGCTGCCGCTTACTGCGCCCAGGGAGGCTGAACTAAGAACTGCAACCTGGGGAATGTTATGCTTTGTCCTCCCGAAAACCCCGTAAATAGTAGAAATAATCGCGCTTTGTGCGCCAAAGGCCTTGGCTACTGCTGCCAGTAAAAGAAAGGCAGCAACCAGGGTTAGCGCCATTTGGGCGTACCTGCCGTAGATGCCGGTAGCCAGTTCCAGGGTGGTTGAAGTTACAATGCGGGTAAATGAAACTCCAGGATGCCAGAAAAAATCAACCGGAGAAAGGTAACCAAAGAGGCTATACACAATTAAAACCATGTTTACGGCAAACAGGATGGTATGTATTTTGCGGGATATCTCCATGATCAGCAGGAACATTAAAAGCCCCACAATGAAGTCAATCTGGTTGTATGAACCGGCGCGATACATGAAAATATTTTCAAATTCAAACCAGAAATAGACCAAGGCAAACAGGGCGATACCGATATAGATGATACCGATTACCCTGTTCCAGAAGTTCCCCAGGCGTGGATAGATATTTTTCGTCTGCAGGGTGTTTAATACAAAGACTATTACAGCTACCGGAACCATCCGGGTAGCCAGTTCCAGCGGTCCGCCTGCCCCGGTCAGGAAGTAGTGGACCAGGTAGGTAAAGAAGAAAATAGAGATCAAAAAAGATAAGTTTCTAAGAGTTGCTATCGATTTAAGCCTGCCTGAAAAAGGCTCTTGCATGTTATCAGCTCTCCCCCTTAAGGTGCATTATTGCCGGTAATTAGTTTCCATGCATGCGGCATAATCCGCATGCATGGAAACAGCGACAACAGTTGCTTTGTTATTTTGGGTTAAGCGCTATTCATAATTACTACTCGGATATGATCCAGCTATCATCCCAGGCGCCTCTTTCCTCCAGGAACTCTGCCATGCCCGGGTGGACGGGGATATCTGGGTTGGCTCTAATTCCAGAAACCTGCATTCCCACAAAGTCTGCTGCCAGGGGTCCGAAGCCCGGTTCCCATTGGGCCAACTGCTCAGCATTCTCCTCGAATATTTCCAGTTTTGCTTTAACAAATTCAGCCGGTGTATGGGCCATAACATTGTAGGCAAAAAGGATTGGTACGGCTTTATAGACATCGGTTCCCACGTCGGTAGAAAATGGCACGGTTGCATCAATATCCAGCACAGCCAGTCCTGCTGCTTCAAGCATTGCAACTTCCTCATCAGTAGGGCTGATAGCAACCAGTTCATCGGCCAGCCTCATTTCTGCTTCTCTTAAATAAGTTGGCAGGGAAAGCCCGGCGGTTGTATAAATGGCTGCCCCTACAATAGAACCGTCGCGCAGCGCATCGGCAACCATACCTGAATCAATTTCGGTATGGTTAAATTCAATATCCAGGGCCCTGAAAATCCGGCCCATGTTGAGCCAGTTCATGAAGCCTGCCGGGGTAAAGAAGACCGGTTCCCCGTCGAAATCGCTCCAGCTTTGGAAGTTTGCTGCATTATCCTTGTGGACAGCAAGGGAAGTTTCCATCGGGTAGGCATAGAAGCTGTGTACCAAAAGCTCGGCGTCAGCCCGTCCCGGCCACTCTTCCAGGCTATATGCTGCTTCTTCGGCATAAACCTGGGTCATCCCCACGTCTGCTGTATAGGCAATATCACCATCACCCTCCATGGCCGCCTTCATGCCGGCACCGGTTGCCGGGAAGGGGTGGATGGTAACCGTGTAGGTGCCTTCCAATTTGTTAGGAAGCTCCCGGTTAAGCAGTTCAACCATCAGGCTTGCAACGGAGTAACCATATGAACCGACATCAGCTGTATTCCACCTGATAGAAATCCTGCCAGTCGGTGCTGCAGGTTCATCGGGATCATCAGGATCTACCGGTGCTGCATCATCAGCCGGGCCACAACCGGCAACCAGGGCCAGGATCATAAATGACGCAAGAAGAAGACACAATAAAACTTTCCAGTTTTTACTACCTCTCATACTTGTACCCCCATGTTAATAAAATTTGGTGAAAGCTTAAAAAGACTAATAACTGATTTTAAAACCAAAACTCTAATCACCATAATTTGCTAAGTTGTTACCTGCAGTTATTGCTTTAACAGCCTTTATGTAATGATTATGTAGTTTGCACTTCACCTCCTGGAATGAACTTTCTACCAGTTGATTATTAACCATCCTTCTCAGGTTTTAAAATAAGATAGTAAAGGTTTCATTTAAGAATCCGCTTGAGTGAAAGTGTTCAGGGAACAATACTTTTGATACTTTTGTAATTAATAGCGTGCGGGCTACGTTTAGTAGTGCATATGCTAAAGTGGCAGATGTTATGTATAAATAAATATTTAGAATAAATAACGTGTCTATTATACATAAAAAATACAATATAATCAAGAAAAAAAATACCATATCTATTCTAAATATTATAATAATTATAGCGCTTTTTTGTGGGCAGCCCTGTTTAAAAGGGCAAACACAGGAGTATGGTTTGAAAACTTAAAGGAGATTTGTATAGTTTGACTACCTGCTTGTTCTTTATTAGGTAGTGGATCTGGTAAAGATTTAATCCAAAAAAATCAGACGTCTGCCTGAACGATTAGAATCTTTTCTTAAAATAATGTTCGGCGTAAATCGCCCCCAGGGGATTATGTGCTAATACCCTGTCTTTAACTGCCAGGATGGTTACCGGAGGTTCTGCAAATTGCAGGAAAAGAGAATCGTGCCCGACACAAAGTCCCAGGACAACTTTCAGTTCAGTTTTTGCCTTGTTCAACAGCATCGCCTGGGCGACAGGGTTGCACATGGCTTCAAAGTGTCCGGGTTTAATTTTTTGTTCGTCCGAAAGTCCCAATTCCTCTTTTGGAATTGAACCTGCTTTACAAACAGCCGAGACTACTTCAAAGCCCTGGTTTGTTAGAATTTCTGAAAAGCGTTCAGCTTCCCTGCGCAGGCCGATACAATAAGCAAGACCAATTCTGTGAAAGCCTGATCGGCGGGCGAAAGCAATAATTTCTTCTACCCTGGTCCATTCGCAATATCCTTCTGATTCTACCAGGGCAGCACTGCAGGCAAGTTTATTGATTTTTTCTTTCCGAAATTCACTTAATGACTGGTTAAAAATATCTTCATCATTAACCATGGGGCAGTTATCCGGGGCATTATTTTTCAGGCCGCTGCTACAGGTCAACTTGCTGCAGCCAGCGCAATCTGGATAGTTCGTATCCCTATCTGGCATATTTACACCTTCCCCCAAAAAATTAATTAAGTAATTTGTAGATCCATAATCAGCAATTCTAATCTTGTTGGAAAGGATTCTGCATGAAAGGTACAAATACCTTTGCCTGCGAGAACAGCCGGGTTGTGAACCAGTTTGCAACGCCTATAGTTATAGTGACCATAAAGCCTGCAAAAAAGGCCACCAGTAACGGGCTGCCACTGCTACAACTATAATTGTAGCAGCGGTCAGCGGTATTCCAGCCTTCATAAAATCGAGCGCCGTCAGCTTTCCCGTGCTGTATACTATTACACCGGGCATGGTCTGGATAACCAGTATAAACCCCAACAGGCCTGAAGCCCCGGTCACCAGCACCCAGTAAAGGGGATCTATTCCCAACCGCGAACCCAGCTCGAGAACCATGGGAATCATGATGATAATCAGGGTGGCAACATTGCCGATAAACAGGTGGTAAAAGTGAACCATAAGACCCATCAGGATAAAAGCTATAAGCGAAAATGAAAACAGCAGGGGTAGAATTTCATCAGGAAAAAGTATTGATGCCAGGTAGCCGGCGGCCCCTGTACTGATAAATACAAGGCCCATAGAAAGATTTGTCCCGATCATTAAAACATTGCCCCAGCTGATATCCAGCAATTTATTCCAGGCAATAAAACCTGCGCCGGGGAGGGCCATCAGGATTACCCCTAAAATGGCTGGAATAAATGTTGGCCAGCCATGGATGAAATCGGTCATCCAGAGAGCAACAGTTAAAAATAGAATGGCGATCAGCCTTTTTTCAGCAGAAGTTAGCGGTTCAAAAGATTGAAGCTCCTTTTTAAGGTGCTGCAACCGCTCACCCGGGCCGTGACTATCCCTGGCCGGAAATGCACGGGTTAAAATAAACCATGTGCAGGGGATTAGTGCTATACTGACCGGTGCAAAAAAGGCCAGCCAGCGGGTATAGGACATTTCGTAATCCAGGTTTGCAGATATTAACTCTGCCGTTATCACGTTGCCGATAGCCCCGGGGAGGACTGCCAGCGCTGTTATATGGGTTCCGTAGGCAAGCCCCAGTAAAAGCATTTTATGGACTCGCTGGTCAATTCCTGATTGAACGAAGTACTGGCCCAAAGTATAAATAATGGGAAGCAGCATGGTGGCTTTTACCGCAGTCGTAGGGACAAAGAAGGCCATCAGTTGCAGGGTTACCAAAAGCGCCAGCAGGCTGCCGCCGGGGGATGCCCCAAATTTTATAATAGTAAAGTAGGCAACTCTTTTACCCAGGGTTGTATGGCTAATCGCTTTAGCCATCATTAAACCGGCCAGGACCAGGAAAGTTGAACCGGCGCTAAAACCGCTTAGCACAATTTCTGTTGAAGCCGTGCCGGTTGCCATCAAGCTGAAGATGATTAAAAAGCAGGTCATGGAAAGGGGCAGTGGTTCAAGAACCCAGAGCAGTACACCGGCAATAATCACGGAGAGTGCTGCTCCCATTTCCCTGCCGATAACAGGAGTTGTAAAGTAATATAGAACTGCAAAGCAGGCCAGGGGGATAAGCAATCCCACCACCTGTTTTTTATTAATTTTGTTTATTACCAGATCCGGTTTACCGATAGCAATCAACTTCCCTGGAAAGGTATTTTAATCTACTTATTTGACCCGGGGAGCTAATTCTCCTACATTTGCAGCAAAAAAGTGGAGCGTATTGAGTACGCTCCACTTTTTGTATCATTTTCTTTTATCACCATGGTTGTTAATCTTCTTTTACATCAAGATGGATTACATAATAGTCATATTCCGGAATACCTGAGATAACCAGGTCGCTGCCCTTGTAAGTATTGAATGTGCCGGGAGCTGACCAACTTTCATCCCACCCCGAGCTGTAGCCCTGGATCTTTACCGGTTCTGATACATTCTGCAGCGACCATCCTGAGTCCAGGTTAATAGTAATCGTCACTTCATCATTAACCGGATCAGAGACAGTAACCGAACCGACTACAATGGTCTGCCCCGCCCAGATGGTCTGTGTGGTTTCTGTTCCCTCATAAATCAGGTAGTACCACCAGGGCTGCGGGGTTCCGGAGGTATTGCCGGCATAAGCGGTTTCTCCACCATTGGTTCCGCCGTTACCGTTACCATTTTCTTCAACACAGGATTCAAATTTGAAAACTCCGTTTTCGTAGAAATAGGAAGCATACTCTGCACTTGTTCCGGCAATTAATGCAGCTTCGTCGCTCATACCAAACCACTCAGTATTCCATGAACTGCCCCATACCTCTTCCGGAGCATTGTTAGACGCCTGCACTGCCTGGAAAATGCCATTAAGGGTAAATGTCTTACCCTGGTAAAGGTTGGTCATTTCTATTCCGTTAAAATGGACCAGAATGCAGAGAGTAACGGTTTCGCCAGATGCAACAGGCCCCCCTGTATAATAGAACTCGAAACTGTTTGTTTCTTCGTTAAAATTCATTACCCAGCCGCTGCCAGGCACCGGGGCAATATGCACAGGTCCCCAGCCTTCCAGGTCTTCCCATTGGCCGGCAAAGTCGTTCAATCTTAGTTCAATCGATTTTGAACCTTCATTTTCGATTTCAAAACATTTAACAAAGCAGTCTCCCGGGTTAACATTGTTCATTTTTTCAGCATTGATTACGTAAGTCTCTTCAGCGCTAATCAGAACAGAGCCGGCAGTAAAAACATTTTCCGGCGCTATTGCTTCATCAGTAAACCATGCCATTGTAGCACCCAGGGAGGCTGCAAGAGCAATAATAATAACAATTAAGCTAAATATAAGCCTGGCTTTCATATTGTTCAACCTCCTCAGATTGATATAAAATCTACTAACTTACTTGGTTATATTCTAACAAATGAGCGTTACGAGTTTGTTACAAACCAATAGCGGGAGTTATTATTCATGCCTTAGTGCTTAAAGAGTTGGCGCTTCTGATCTAGGATGACAACAAAAAACCAGCTTCGCAAGCTGGTTTAGAGGGTTTTTATAAACAAATCATATATTAAACTATTGTTTTAAAGATAGGGATTGTATTTTTTCTTATGGCTACTGCGCCCTTTTTTGCCAGATGGTTTATGACGGTATGGTGGCCTGCTTCTTTTTTCAGCCGGCTTGCTTTTTTTGGTGACCCAGGGTTTTTCAGTCGTTAAATTCACAGGTGTCTGATCGGGCTCCCTGGTAATTAATTTCAGGGCGGCTGCGACAAGATCCACTGCATTACCGCTGTCTAAAAGTTCCCTGGCAATATCCTTGTATTCAAGGTGATCACTTTTTCCTATAACCTCAAGCAGTTTGTCAGCAGCCAGTCGCTGCTGGTTTTCTATAGTTTCGTTAATTGTAGGCACAGGCTTGCGGATAATTTTTCTTTTAATCGCCCGTTCTATATGTTCAAGGTGCCCTTTTTCACGGTGGGAGACAAAAGTGGCGGCAATACCCGGTTTGCCAAGGCGGCCTGTTCTGCCGATCCTGTGAACATAGCTGTCAGGGCCCTGGGGTATATCGAAATTGTAGACATGGGTTACCGACCCAATATCCAGTCCCCTTGCGGCCACATCGGTTGCAACCAGGATTTCTATTGTCCCGTTCTTAAACTTTTTCATTACGCTGTCTCTTTTTGATTGGGTTAAATCGCCGTGAATTGCTTCTACCGAATAACCTCTCTTGTTTAAAGCTTCAAAGAGTTCATCTACCCGCCTTTTAGTCCTGCCAAAAACTATAGCCGCTTCCGGTGAGTGAAGATCGAGCAGGCGGCAAAGGGAGTCGAACTTATCTTTTTCTTCAGTCACGTAATAATACTGGTCTGTGTTAGGGACGGTCATCTCTTTTGTCTTAACTTTTACAAATTCAGGTTCTTTCATGAATTTCTGGGCCAAATCTCTAATCGGTTGAGGCATGGTTGCTGAAAAGAGCATGGTTTGCCTGTTATCGGGAACTTCGGTAAGGATGGTTTCTATATCCTCGCGAAATCCCATATTCAGCATTTCATCGGCTTCATCCAAAACAACGACTGAAAGCTGCTGCAGTCTGATCAGCTTCCTGCGCATATGATCCATTAATCTGCCGGGAGTGGCAACGATGACCTGCGGTTTTTTCTTAAGCGCTTTTATCTGTCTTTCTATATCCTGGCCCCCGTATATCGGCAGGGCTTTTATTCTTTTATACTGGCCCAGGCTGTTAAGTTCTTCAGCCACCTGGACTGCAAGTTCCCTGGTTGGGGTGATAACCAATCCCTGGATATGGGGTTTATCTGGATCGCATTTTTCAAGCATAGGTATGCCGAAAGCAGCAGTTTTTCCGGTTCCGGTCTGGGCCTGGCCAATAATGTCCTTACCTGACATGGCAATTGGGATCGCCTGTTCCTGAATCGATGTTGTTTCTTCGAAACCCATGGTAGTTGTTGCCCGGATGACCGGTTCGCTAATTCCAAATTCATAAAACGTTGACATCTAATTTATTTCCTTTCAAAGCTGAGTATCTAAGCAGGTTGATTTGATATTCCTGCAGATTGCCTGATCACTTGTTGTTCAAGTAAAAGGGCATTTCCATAAAGACCGGAAATGCCCTTACATTTGGTTTTTTAATCCGTCTTCTATATAATTACCTGGGAACTACGTTAGCAGCTTGTGCTCCGCGATCGCCGTCGACTACTTCAAATTCAACTTCCTGGCCTTCTTCAAGAGTCTTGAATCCGTCACTTTGGATTGCTGAGAAGTGAACAAAAACGTCTCCGCCTTCCTCTGTCTCAATAAATCCGTAGCCTTTGTCTGGGTTAAACCATTTTACTTTACCTTGCATGTAATTAATTCTCCTTCAAGTTTAGAATGAATCAAAAAGCGGAATATTTGCCAAACCTTTCTTTACCTTTGCCAGACAAAGGTAGAACAGTCTGAACCATTCACGTCTTCTTAATACTGTTCGTAACAATATCACAGTTGCATGAAAATTGCAAGTAAATATAAAAAATAGCTGACAAAAGGCTGACAAAAAAGAT
>SKWE01000259.1 GCA_007129055.1 Syntrophomonadaceae bacterium | reverse complement strand
TAATCACCCTCGACACTATCATATCACTTTTTCAGTCATTATAAAGCGTAATCTGCGATCTGGTGTTGACAATTGCCGTCATAGCGAATAATAATAATTTCAACTTAAACTGATCTTTGTTCTGGCAGATGCTGCCCTCAACATTTCGACCGGGGCAAATAGTTTGCATCCATTTATTTATAAGGGGATTAAACAGTGGTTTTAGATTTCTTCAAAGGAACATTTATTGGAGTGGCCCTGATACTTCCCGGCCTGAGCGCCGGAACAGTAATCTTAATACTGGGCTTTTACCGCCGCTTTCTGGACGATCTTTCCAGCCTGCGGTTTAAACCTTACCTGCCCATGCTTGCCGGAGCCCTTACCGGTACCATTGCAGGGGTTTACCTGATCAGCTACCTGCTGGAACACTTTAACACGGCTATTATGGCATTTCTCCTGGGCATGCTTCTTGCCTCAGTCCCGACTGTCTTAAACTGCCGCCATAAACCTCTTTTGTTTTTTTCATCAATCGGTTTTAAAAAACTGGTTTGGCCGGTTATCTTGTCTGCCGCCGGTTTCTACCTGACCTGGTTTATCATCTGTGAACCGACCCAGACATTCACCGTGCTGCCACCGGGGGGCTACCTGCACTTTTTTATAGGCGGCACGCTGTCCAGCGCCACCATGCTGCTTCCCGGAGTATCGGGCAGTTCAATACTGATTATCATGAATCTCTATGACGATGTTATTAATGCCGTGAGCAGCTGGCAGTGGATCAGGCTTGCCTTTCTCGCTGCAGGTTTCGTTGTAGGCCTGTTCGGTCTGGCCCGCCTGCTTTCAGCTCTCTACAGGCGCTATCAGCTGGCGATCACATTTCTGCTTGCCGGCTTAATTCTCGGGTCGACCCGTGTCCTGCTTCCCCCAGCCTTTAGTTTTACCTTCCTCATTTTCACCGCAGCCGGAGCTGCCGCAGTTTTATATTTCACCCGTGGCGAGTGCAGGGATAATATTTAAGCACAACAGCTGCACGCGGGTTATTTGAAACTGTTGAACATAATGCCAAGACCGTCCTCGAGAGAGCTTTGCGGGGAAAAACCCAATTCCCGGGCAGCCCTGGAGGTGTCAGCATAAGTGTGCGGCGGGTCTCCTGCCTGAACCGGTTCATACCTGACCTTAATATCCTGCCCGGCGAGTCCGCGAAGGATATTAAGCACCCCGTTAACCGATATGCGGCTACCGCCTCCAATATTGTAAACCCTGCCTTCAGCTTTTTCCGCCTGAGCTGCTGCCAGGTTAGCTGCTACAATATCATCAACAAAAGTAAAATCACGGGTTTGTTCTCCCGTGCCGTAAATTGTAAGCTCTTCGTTATCATTAATAGCGCGGATAAAGCGGTGAAAGGCCATATCAGGCCTCTGCCCGGGGCCGTAAACTGTAAAGTAGCGCAAACTGACTGTGGGCAGATTAAAATTCCGGTGATAGAGATTGCAGAGGTGTTCTGCCGCCAGCTTGGTTACCCCGTAAGGTGAATGCGGAGCAGGCAGATCATCTTCATGCATCGGTAACTTACCGGTATCACCGTAAACAGATGAAGATGAAGCGTAAATAAAACGTTCCGGCTTACTGCGCCTGGCCCACTCAAGCAGTCGCTGCGTTCCCAGCACGTTGTGATGGATATAGTGGGTAAATTCATCGCCCCAACTGGCCCTCACTCCCGCCTGCGCAGCCTGGTGAAATATCCACTGCACTCCTTCGCATTCAGCCCCCATATTCTCTATATCAACAATATCGCCTGTGATTAACCTGAACAAGGGGTTGTGCTTCAGATCGTTAATATTTTTCTCTTTAATAGCCCGATCATAATAATCTGTAAATGAATCTATTCCGATTACCGGACAACCTTCTCTTAACAAGCGGCGGGCCAGGTGAGATCCAATAAACCCTGCGGCTCCGGTAACCAGGCATTTTTTATTCTGCTGCAAATTTAATTCCTCCCTGCAATAATAAATAATCATTAGAATATCTTTTCAATTAAAGCATCGCGAAATTCACTGTCTATTTCGAGCAGATAAGTCTCACCATCATCCAGGCTAAAATATTCTCCATGCAGGGAATAATCTTTTATAGCGTCCGCTTCAAGCCTCTCACCGGCAAAAAGTGTCAGGGCAGCAACCTGGTTGAAATTGAGGTCTGTATGAATATGATCACGGTAGGTCGCATAAGTCGGGATGACATAGCTGAAAAGACCCATCTCCTGGAAATAGTCAAAAGTAGCCAGCAGCAGGGCTCTCTGGCGCTGCATCCTGTTTAAGTCATCCCTTGCATCGGTTTCACGGTAAGTCAGGTAGGTCAGGTAGCCCCTGCCGTCAAGAAGCTGCGGGCCCGCTTCGAGCGATTCCTGGGGAGTGAAGCCGACCAGCGATTTCTCTACGTTATAGTAAACTCCGCCGAGCGAATCGATTAACTGTTTCAAACCCTCTATATCCATGGCAATATAGTAGTGCAGCTTAAGATTTTCAAATAGCTCATCGAGCGTGTCAAGGGTGTAGCGAAGGCCGTCGGCATGGCGATTATCGGCGCTCGCTTCGTAGCCATAGCTGTAAGCCTGGCGCAGCCTGTCTCTTTTACTGCTGTGCGCTATTTCGACGTAAGAATCTCGTGGTACGGCCACCAGGGTAAGGGTATCCCGGTCAAAATTAACCGATGCTATAATTATTGTATCAACAAAGTATACATCGCCAAAAGTATTATCTTCGTTGCGGTTATGCAGTCCAAGCACCACTACATTAACAGTCCGCTCCTCGAAATAATCTTCCACATCACCCGAATTAACAAAATCATGCCTGAACAGCGAAGCGGGGGCATAATATACCTGGTAAAAACCATAAAATATGATCGAAAAGGAGACAACAACAATCGCGCTGATAATGCCCAGGGAGATATAGAGTCTCCATTTTCTTGTTATATTATTCATATTTTACCCTGCTCAATTCCTTAAATCTTATATTAATCTTTTTCAGTTAATTACTTTCAGGGCCGTCAGATAGTACAATACGAATTACGGTTCCGGGTAAAACGCCGCGGCCTGATGAAGGTGCAGATTCCAGTACCAGTCCTTTGGCGAGTGAATCGCTGTGACGGCTTGATATTTCTCCGATCACCAATCCCCTTGACCGGATTGATGTTTTTGCCTCTTCAAGGGTCATACCCCGGGTGTTGGGTACTAAAACTTCGACTATCTCCGGTTTTTCACCAACAGGCGTTTCTTCACTTGATTCTTCATTATCAAAAAAGTCTATACCATCAAATAAAGGGAAGCCGTTCTCATTATCCGGGTTCCCCTGCTCCTCAAGCTCTTTCAGCCTCTGTTCTTCCAGGTATTCGGGACTGTCCCTTAATACTATCTGCGGCCAAGGTGTAACGTCGATGCCGAAAACATCCCTGATTATTTTTACCCTGTCATTTTGCCGTAGCACCTGGTACCAGATCCCGTCTTTCATCTGGCCATCACCAGGCAAAGTATGAAAATGAAGATTATCATCAGATAGATCCAGATCTCGGGCGTAGTAAGCCAGTGAGGCAATCTGGGTATAGGTAAGGTCAGTCTCCACATAATCCTTGTATATCCGGTAAGTAGCAGGGATATCGGTTATTTTTCCCTGCTCCCGGAGGTAATAGAATGATTCTTTTAACAGGCTCATCTGGCGATCGATCCGCCCGTAATCCTGGCCGGTCCTGTCATCACGGTACTGCAGGTAGCGGAGAAAGGTCTTACCGTCCATTATCTGCGGCCCTTCAGGAACCAGGACCCGGCCAACTTCCCAGTGCTTATCGATAATTTCATATTCCACATCGTAGTAAACGCCCCCCAGGGCATCGACCAGTTCGATGACTGAATACATATCAACCGATACAAAATAATGAATCGGGATATCTCCAAGAACGTGACTGACTGTCTGCAGGGTATTGCGAATTCCTTCAATATGGCTGTTTTCGCCGCCGCGCCTGTAGCCATAGTAGTATGAGTGGTTGATCTTATCGTGGAAACCACCTGTGCCGTGAATCGGCACGTACGAGTCACGAGGGATGCGAACTACCGATATCTGGTCGGTATTAAAATCAATTGAGAAAACTGCAAGCATATCGGGTCTGAAAAGGTATTCACCGTAAGCTTCACGGTTCCAGCCGCGATCAAAACCAAGCAGGGCGATGTTTACAATCTTTTCACTAAAACTCTGTCCGACATCATAACTTTCATCAAAAGTAACGTCGTCAAGCAATACGCGCTCGGTTTCCCTGACCTGGCTGTAAAAAGCAAGCACATAGGTTCCCGTCAGCGCCAAAAGGAGCAGGATCGCCCCACCGAATACAATCAGCCATTTTTTCCCCCGGCTAAGTGATTTTCTACCTTTACGACCAACGAAGGCGCCATCAAGTTCATCAGACCAGTTCGGAATATCGTCCAGATCGTGAAACTCCTCCTGCTCTTCGCTGCTCCCCAAACTTTTTATGCTGCTGCCATCTACAGGATCGGATGTTCCGCCTTCAATCGGCCCACCGGCTCCCTGCACTCTATCGTGATCGTTACCGGGTTTGCCAAGGTTTTTCTCTTTTTCGCGATCATTATCCATGCACTTTACCCCCTCAGGCGCAAACCGTTATAACTATCTACCCAAATTATACCATAAAGGGCAACTTTTCAACCTTTTTCCCGCTTAAAAAGCTCTGATCAGCCCAGAGATAATCCCACTCTCCAAACCGGCCTACGGGTAAGATTGAAAACTTCTCCACCGCTTCTAGTACATAGTTACGCCGTTCAACCATTCCCCGGTCAAAAACCACGTTACCATAAGGCAAAACCCGGAAATCAGCAACCGTGATATCGCTGCGGTTAGCCAGATTTAATCTTTCAACCTGGTTGATAACATGATCAATTAATTGATCACCTGAAAGGGCTAGATCCTTGTGTCGGGAAAAGTAGGTTTCAAACTGCAGCGAACTACAGTCAGCGGGAACATTATCTGCTGACTTTAGATAAGGGGCATGAGAACGGGAGGGCAAAATATCCTGATCATAAATATAAAACCAGAGATGGTCGCCAGCCTTTGGTTTGCTGAAGCCCAGGGATACAAGGGCAACAGAGGTCGCCCATAATGACGCAGCCGCCTCTTTAACTGACGTGGAAAAGGCATCTATCATCGTCACCAGTTCCGGAAGGGGGATACTGCTGACCAGGTAATTGTAGTGCTCGCGGGAGCCGTCTTGAAATTCCACATATTTATTTTGTGGATCAACATATACAGCTTCTTTTCCGGTTTGCAAATTAAGTCCTTCTACCAAAGGTTCAAGAAATGTACGGTAACCGCCGCGACGGGGATAAAGCATTTCGGGCAGGTAGTAAGTGTCAGGAGTCCTGGAGGTCATTGCTCCAAAAAGAACTTCTTCCAGGCTTGGACGGTAAAGACGGTTTCCTATCCAGGCCGTACTCAACTGTTCGGCAGGCACTGTCCAGTACTTTTCTGTATAACGCCCAGGAAAACGGGAAGCAATCCATTTTCCAAACTGCTGCTCCAGCCACTGCCCGTAATCGGGGTCGTCACTTCTTTCCGGGCGCTCCAAAAAACTCTTTATCGCTTCTACCTTTTCTTCGGCCGGCAGAGGATAAAGGTTATTCTGTACGGGATGCTTTAACCAGCGCCCCAGTTCATAGTTAAAGGGCTCAGGTTTGTGGATAGTATATTCGCTCATTTCAAGGACGGCGCGGTAATCATCATTACTGCTGAAGGCAAAATGAACGGCATTATCGAACCGATACCCGTCCAGGCAGAAATGATCGAGCAGTCCGCCCCAGCGCTCTTTTGCTTCAAATATTACCGCTTCCCTGCCCGCCCTGCGGGCGTGCCAGGCTGCCGATATTCCGGAAACCCCTCCCCCTAAAATTACTATCTCTGCCATAAGTGCCTCCGTTACCCGAAATTAATGATCTAAAAAGGGCAAAGCTGATACAAATGCTGTTAAGATTTTTTTTCAACAGTCTCCCTGGTTCCAGATTTAACCCCTTTTGCAGCTTCGCGGTTAAAAAGAGTTGGGATAGTCAAAAGCAAAATCCTGAAGTCCATCAGGGTGGAATAGTCTGCAAGGTAATAGAGATCGTAGCGCAGTTTATCATGCGAATCAGTAGCATAATATCCATTAACCTGGGCCAAACCGGTAATTCCCGGTTTTACCAGGTGACGCAGCCCGTATTCGGGCATTTCTTCCTGAAATTTTGCCACAAAAAAAGGCCGCTCCGGGCGTGGCCCGACAATGCTCAAGTCACCGCGCAAAACATTATAAAGCTGAGGTAATTCATCAAGTCGGGTCGCTCTCAGAAAACGGCCCACCGCAGTTACACGGTCGTCTTCTTCGGTAGAGAAAACCGGGCCGCATTCCTCCTCTGCATCAACAATCATTGTCCTCAGCTTGTAAAGAATAAAGGGCTTCCCCCGGAAGCCGACCCGCTCCTGGGCAAAAACCACCGGACCGGGCGATGTAATACGAATTATTAAGGCGACAAGCAACAGCAGGGGAAAAGTGATCACCCCAATTAATAGAGCGAAAATAAGGTCTGTAGCTCTTTTTGCAAAAAGCTGCAAAAAAGTAAGCTGCATATCATGACACTCAATTACAGGTGTGTCGTGCACCTGGGTAATAGCTGCCCGGGCCAGTATAATTTCATAAAGATCAGGCACGATAAATACTTCCCGGCCCCGATCAAAGCTTTCCCTTATAATTTGGTTTTTCTGCTCCAATGTAAGAGCACCGGTTACCAAAACTGCATCACTTTTTACCAGCCATGGTTGAAACTCTTCGATTTTATCGGGCTCGAGAACTTTAATCACTTCAAATAAGCCCTGGGGCAGGCACATGATCTTTTCCAGTGCATGATCAACTTCATTTCTGCTGCCAATTACCAGCAGTTTTTTCTGCCCGTGAACCCAAAGATCAAGCCGCCAGTAAAGCAGTCGCCACCCCATCAAAAACAGCAACTGCAGCAGGGGCGCTGCAATAAATACAGAGCGTTGAAAGATAAACGCCCTGGTCCAGAAAGCGAATATGATTGAAAAAATGGTTAACCCGATCACACCCGTGATAAGAGCCCTGAGGATCGGGGTAAAACCGCTAAGCTGGCTGGAATACAAACCGAGATTATGGAAAAGCAGCACTGTTACCAGTGCAATGGCTGGAAAAAGTATAAATAGAGGTCCGATCTGAAAACCCTGCAGCTCTCCGGTAGCAACTACAAACCCGAAATAAAGCCCCAGGTTTGCCAGCGATATATCAACCAGGGCTACCAGCCACTTCGGTATACCCTCCGGTTTGACAGAATTTCCGTTTCTCTCAGTCAATCTAAAAACCCTTTCATAAGGAAGCTGCAACTAATTGTTTTTTCTTGAAAGAAAGCCATTTTCCTGCCTTATTATACACCTGTACGAATAATTGTAGAAATCTTTATAAGTGCCGGCTACCCCTACCGACTTTCCTGTACCGGGGCTTGAAGGGGCGGTAGTGGTTTAGCCCGTACGTTATATGGAAAAGATTGCCCAGGTAAACAAGGTAGTAGTACCACTTTTTAGTAACGCCAATCCAGAAAGCAATAGCAGCATTAATCAATAGCGGTAGTGGAGGCCAGAGAAGAAAGAGCGGCACGCTAAACAAACCGGCTAAGATTACAAAAGGGTATGGATAACAGCATATAAACTGCAGCAGGGTGCCTTCTCCTGCGCGGGCAGCTACCACCTGGCCCAAACCGTAAAGGGCTTTTCCCCGCCAGTGTGGCAAAAAGTTCATCTTTAGCTTCTCCCAACTGCCCAGGAATGGGGTGTAATGATCGACCATCGGCAGATCAACTGCCCTGACTTTTCCTCCTCCCGATCTGATCCTGCTGCACAGTTCTATCTCTTCCAACTGCAGAAGCGCCGGATTCCAGTTTCCGGCAGCAAGTACTGCACTGCGCCTGTAAAGAACCGCCCCGCCGTGATATGAAGCTTCTCTGCCCCACTCGCTAAGTGGACCCACTTCGCTCCTGGAAAGCACGACATGATCCCGCACGGCACTTACCTTTCCTTCATTATCAAGATAGCGGTTGCAGGTAACTCCTGTAAAACCGGCAGTTCCGGGAGGGAGCGAACCTTCCTCTGCTCTCAATTTTTCCAGCAGGGCACTGAATTCGTTGCGCAACAGCATATCTCCGTCCAGGTAAAGGATCCACCTTCCACCGGCTTCCAGGGTGCCAATATGGCGGCCGGTAGCAGGTGCGTAAACTGAACCCGGTTCAAGCAGGAATACTTTTGCCCCGCTGCCCAGTGCCAGTTCCACGCTGTTGTCGACTGACTGTGAGTCGACATAAATCCACTCACTATCGTTTCCAGGGGGCAAAGAAGCAAAAAGAGCAGGCAGACGCGAAGCTTCATTACGTCCGATCACCACTACCGAAAGAAACAGCTTTTCCTTATCACTATTTATTTGATCACTTGCCACAGCTAGTTTCCCCCGGGTTAAGATATTTTTTCAGAATACCGGTTACCTCTTTAAAACGCTTCTCCCAGGTATGCTCAGCAGCAAAACCGGTGTAGCTTTCCCGCTCGCTTCTTTTTTTCTCAATCGCTTTATGCAGGGTCTGACGAAACTCCTCACGGTCGCTGTAAAAATTAATTGGCCCTCCCATTTCCGCTAATTCACGCATTAGCGGTGCAACCACGGGAAGGCCGCAGGCCAGATATTCATAGTATTTTATCGGGTTTACCGCCTCGGTCAGCTCATTCAGATAAAAAGGAATTATCCCCACACTGCTGTGCTGCATATAAGCGGGCAGGGCGTTGTAATCACGGGGGCCAATCCAGCTGAAATTATCTTTCGCTTCAAGTTCGCGAAGCTGTGGCAGCAGTGTTTCGAGCGTAACAGGGCCTACAAGTAAAAAATAGAGCTCTTTTTCCTCCTCTACGGCATAGCGAAGGGTATCCAGGTCAAAACGGGTATCTATAGTACCGGCATAAACCGCCACCGGTCGCCCATCATCCGGAAAATCGGCAGGTTTTCCGCCACCGGTATAAAAAAAGTTTTTATTTACCCCGTTCGGCAGGTAGTAAACCCCTTCTTCCCTCTCAGCCCGGGCCCATTCCCAGAGAGAGCGTGAAGTAGCAATTACAAAATCAACCCTTTTGACCAGGTCTTTTTGCAGTTCTCCCACACTGCCCGGTATCCCGCTGAATTGATCGAGACGATCAGCCAGGCGGTAGCAACTGAGACGGTGAGGGACCAGGTCAAGCAGGCTGTAGGCGGCAGGGCCGGCGCACCAGAGCAGGTCAACTTCCTCTGACAAACCCGATTTATCCAGTTGCTTCCCGAGTGGAGGAAGGCAAAACCTGAACTGGTTGCGCCCTACGTAAAGAGAATTGAGCAGCGGCAGGTTGTAATAAAACAGCAATGTAAAGGGGACAATCCACTTTATGCCTTTATGTAATCGTCCCTTATCACGCCAGACTCTATAGCGTTTTTTATTTGCCTCATCGGGTTTAAAAAGATGAAAAGGACTGATAGCCGGACCCAACCATGTGCAATCATGGCCTGCTTCATGGAACAAGCTAATATAATGGTGGGAACCAACCGGATCCGGGCGATCAAGGTTATGTGATTCAGAAAATAAAACCTTCATTTTGAAGACTGTGCCTCCACATACTTCTATTTATTTCTTAAATAAACTTCTGGCCCTTTTTAAGATCTCTTTTAAACTCATTTTTTCCGCTTTCCCCAGTATGGCCACCAATATGAGGCAGCTTAACAATAAAACAGCAATTTTTGCCAGCAGGGCAGTAATAATATTGAGCCCACCTTCCGCAATCAGGGCTATAGCTATTATCGAACATAAGGGGGAAAATAATAATCCGGTTACCGCCATCCAGTTATAATCAACTCTCCACAGCTTGCGTGATATACAAAAATAGCTGAGCGCAAACAGCAGGTAGGCAATTCCGGTTGCAGCTCCTGCACCGATAATTCCCCAGCGCGGGATAAAAAGAGCATTCAGTCCAATATTTATCAAAGCTACTGTCCAACAGGCCAGCATTATATACACAGTCTTGTTTTTTACCATAATCCCTACAGCTGAGACCTGGGCGGTAGTAAAAAACAGAAACCCTGCGGCTAAATATGGTATTGCTTTAAAAGATTCGTAATATCCGGGAGGAACGAGAACATAAAGAACTTCCTGTGCCATGGCGACAAACCCAACCACAATAAAGCCGTAAGCTGTCAGGAGATAAAGCATGGTTTTTTTAAAAACTTCTTCAGCATAAGCCTTGTCTTCTTCGTACACTTTTACAGCATGAGGCAGCCAGGATTGCCCGACAGCTGTCTGCAGCAACATTAAAACAGCGGCCATGGCAGCAGCTATAGAATACAAACCAACGTCCTCCAGGCTGGAAAGACGGACCAGCATAATGCGATCAGCATTACTTAAAAGCCAGAATGCTACATTCATGGGTACCAATGGAAGTCCAAAAAGAAGAAGCTGCCTTAGAAACTTTAATGAGAAACCCCATTTAAGCAGATCCCGAATAAAGACCAGGCGGATCGGCAGCATGATCAGCGCTGAAACCAGGGCGCCAAGCACTGCACCTGCTACACCAAGATTGAATTTAAGGACAAATATAACAGCCAAAATCAATGTTAAGGCTGCTGTTGTTACATTTAGTAGTGTGTAAGCTTTTGCCCTGAAACGATTACGTAGTGCCTGAGAAAGGATAAGGTTCATCATCACTGGAGGGCCGGAAAGCAGGCCAATTAACAGGGCTCTATGGTAGCTGCTGCTATCCAGCAGCCAGTCGCCGATTACTCTGCTGAAAGGAAGAATTACAGCAAGCAATAGTACGCTCCACAGCGCAAGGAACATAAACCAGGTAGCCGAGAGCGTCTGCTTTTCCTCTTCGGTTTTACACTGAAAAAAGAACCGTGTATAGGCGTTGTCTCCGCCAAGCAGCAGTACGCCGGTAAAAAAAGCAACCATAACATTGATTAAACTCCACGCTCCATACTGTGAAGGATCGAAGATACGCGTAAAAATAGGGGCAGATATTAAGGACATTCCTTTTATTAAAAGATTGCCTGAACTGTAAACTGCTAGATCAGAGAATAACTTTTTAAAATTAAAAGAAGCGGAAGTTTCGGGTGTTAAACCATTATTAAGCTCACTCATGTTAACCTGGTTTTCTGGCAAAACAGACTATCCCCTTTATAGAATTTAAGTGAATGCAGGCTAACCGCTAAGCGCCGGACCGGTGACCAAGTTTTGCTTCAATTATTCTACAAATCTCTATAAATCTTTTATTTAATGCTTCCATGTATTCATTTTCCATCAACTCTATGTCAATCTGTGAGTCAGATTCTTCATCCACTAAGGGCAGAAGATCTTCTCCTTCCAGGAAGTATACATTATCATGGGATGAATATTTCTTATATACCTGCTGATCAGTCGTAATTATTAGATCAACTGTGCTTGCCAGTTTATCACGCTCAGATGCATTAAGGGGTGAGAATGTTTCATTAATCGCATAATACAAGGTCAGGGCGCCTTTCTTCCTGTAATAATCGCTAAACACCTGTACTAATGACTCATCAAACCAGACCAGATCAGGCAAAAAGTCTTTTTCGATTAGATATAAATTCACCTGCATTAAACGCCTGCGTTCATTAAATCCACTTAACCATTGCAGCGGTAAATAATTTACACCGGGATTATAAATTATCAGCCCTTCCTTGGAAGTAGTAATACGGGGTATAATGGCACCGCCCAATGTTCCGTATGGGTTTACCCAGACAACCTGGTTTTCAGCAGAAAATTTCTCCATCATTATATGTTGCTCTGACGGATCGCCCCAGGGGCTGTTACCGGCATATAAAATCATTTTATCTTTTAACATCTTTATCTTCCTCTCCATTTAAAAAACAGTTAACTCTTATGATCAACGAAGACTTTGAACTTCTCGCCTCTAATTATTTTTTTAATGCCCAATCCTATGAAATAGATCAAACTGACAGGTAAGTAATACAGGGCTTTAACAGGAATCTCTGTCAGATGATTAAGAGCCCTGTTATAATTACCGGTTGCCAGCCTTGCCAGTATAAAACCGATTGAGTCATTTACCAGGTTAAGTTTTATTTTTTCAACATCCAGGTGTGAGAGAGACAGGTTATTATATAGTTTTATATTCTTATAGCGAATTAAATAAGCTTCACGAAAAGTATCGCCCTGCTCTGTACTTTTAGCCTGCCCTGAGGCGCTGTAATAACCGGTAACTGTTAGCGGTTTATGCACGAAGGCAAAGTCATAGCTGTTCAAAATCCTGTAAAAAAGCTCACTGTCTGCATGCAAGAGTTCACTTTTAAATGGCCCAAATTCCCGGTATGCTTTTTGCGATACCAGGATAGAAGCCGGGGAATATAGCGCAACACGAGCCCGGGGCTCCAGTAAAAGTTTGCGAAGGATCTGGGATCCAACCAAATACTCCTGTCCTGCAGGCATAAAACCTTCCTGCAGTTCATCTCCAATGTAATGATAGGATGAAACTATCCCAATTTTCTCCATCCCGCCCTGCGCTTCGCCAACCCTGACCATTTCAGAGAGGCATGAGGGCAAAAGTCTGTCATCATCACCGATGAATTTAAGCCATCTACTCTCAGGAGAAGCCAGGGAAAAAGCCTTAATGAAATTCTCAAGGCGGGGAATAGTCACTTCATTAGTAAATACTTTAACTCGGCTATCTTTACAATATTCCTTGATTATTTTAGCTGTATCATCGCTGGAAGCATTATCAACAATAAGAAATTCAAAATCCTTGAAATCCTGTTCCAGGACACTTTCCACAGCATTTCTAAGTTTTTCTTCCCCGTTATACACTGGCAGCATAACGCTGACCTGCACAGAAGGCATCTGGCTTCCCTACTTTCAAAAGGCACTATGAATATTTTGCAACTACTTAGTTTGGGCTCTGTAAAATCCTGCTTACTGGTGCATGACTTTATTACTTGTAAATGTGAACTATTCCCTGTAAGCGCTCCTTCAGGTATTGCAGCTTATTTTTCTGGTGGTTATTCAATGCTTTCCACAATCGCAGAACATCTAAGAAAGCTGCCGGAAATGCAAGCCACCCATAACGATAGGCATCGTAAGCACCTTTGAACAAAACCCTTTCAGAAGCGTATTCGTCTAAAGCCTTAACAGTACTCTCGGAAGCATGTTCAACAACATAACTAGGTATATACTTAACTTTGAGACCACTCTTTATACAGTCATGAATAAAAACAGCCTCTTCACCATAACTGATCAGGGGGCTCCCTATACCAAATTGTTCATGGAACTGCAGCCCCCTGCTTTTGACAGCATCAAGCTTGAACGCAATTTCTATCGATGAAACAAAATGCATAATAGCATCATTCAGCAGGTATGAATGATCCGGATAATCCTTGTAATCCGGTTTTCCCTCGGGCGTGGCAATTTTAAAACAGGCCACGTCAATTGACCTATCCGACTCAAAGGCATCGATCAGGTTTTCTATATATTCGGGTATAAATTGTGTATCGTCGTCCGCAACCAGTCCAATGTCACCGTCAGCAAGGGCGATCGCATTATTGCGATTGCGGGATAAGCCTTTGCCTTTAAGCTGGCTGATTATTACATCATCCCGTTTCAAATTTTCGGGTATTGCAGAGAATTGTTCTTTTGTCACCTGGTGTGAAACAACATATTTCAAGTTGATAATCGGTTCCATCAGCATTTTTTCTACTTTACAGATCCCGGCATCCAAGGTGGCGATTAAGATGTTAATCTTCATTATTTAAGATACTCCCTGTACCACTTTACGGTTCTCTCTAAAGCCTCTTCCATGCTATAAAGCGGTTTCCAGCCAAGCCTGTCGCGTGCCCTGGCCGCACTCAGGTATTGATGTTTAATTTCATGCGAAGCCATGTTGCGAATTTCCGGTTCCAGGTCAGATTGCATCACTTCTAGTATTAAATTTACGAGTTCTATCACAGTCAACTGCTCTTCATTTGAAAAATTAAATGCATCGCCTGCAAAATCAGGATTCTCGTGCATTTTCTTTGCCAGCAGCATATATGCTGCTGCGCCATCCTCAATATAAAAATAGTCCCTGACAAAAAGGCCGTCAGAGCGGATAACGGGACGCTGGCCGCGTAAAATGGAACGTATAGTTCCCGGAACAATGCGGTTCCAATTCAAATCTCCCCCGCCATAGAAATTGCCACAACGGGTTATTGTTAAAGGCACTTTATAGGTGGCATAATAAGATTGAGCAACCAGGTCGGAACATGATTTACTTACATCGTAAGGATAGACTCCCTGCAGGGGGAGGCCTTCATGATAGGGTAAAATATCCTGCTTACCATAAGCCTTGTCAGAAGAGGCTACTATAACCTGTTCAACAGAGGGAGATCGTCTGCATGCTTCGAGAAGAGTCCATGTGCCCCTGATGTTGCTATCAAATGTGGATACAGGGTTGCGGTTAGCAATCGTTACTATAGTCTGGGCGGCCAGGTGAAATACTGTTTTTACTTCATATTCACCAAGTATTCTTTCAATTAGCTTTTGATCAGTGATATCGCCACGCACCAGGCTTACTTGTTCCGCCAAACCATCCCTTATAAATTGTGAACCGGGAACCCAGTCACGTAACGGGCAAACCAGTTCTGCACCGGCGGCTAATAACCGTTTTACCAGCCATCCGCCTAAAAAACCGCTGGCTCCGGTTACCAGGCAGGGCCGGTCAAGCCAAAAGTTCATTTTTGTATTGCCTTCCCGTTTTTCAGCCAATACTCTCCCCCCAATTGTCTACACTGTGCTCAGCTTAATAGCTTATTTCCAAACTTTCCAGGGCGCTTCTCCACTCTTCCAGTAACTCTCCAGGATCTTTAGTTCACGGTAAGTGTCCATGCACTGCCAAAAATCATCATGCATATAAGCAACAAGTTCCCCTGCGGCTGCTATGTTGCGCAGCGGTTCACTTTCCCATGGTAAATCAGCAGTAATATAATCAAGAGCAGCTTTTTCCACTACGAAAAACCCGCCGTTTATCCAACCTTCACCACTTAGTGGCTTCTCAACAAACTTTTGCACCATATTGTTTTCCCCGAATTCCAGGCTTCCAAAACGGGCAGGGGGTCGAACTGCAGTTACCGTTACCAATTTGCCGTTTTCTTGGTGGTAGCTTACAAGCTGGTTCAGATTTACATTGCATACTCCGTCGCCATAAGTTAATAAAAATGAACCACTATCGATCCAGGAGGCAAGCTGCTTAATTCTTCCCCCGGTGTTAGTGTGCAATCCTGTTTCTACAAGATGAACTTTCCAATCTTCTTTCACCTCATCATGTACTTCAATCCTGCCATCGGCTAAGGATATTGAAACTGAGCCGTTCATACAAAAGTAGTCATGGAAATATTGCTTTATTATTTCGCCTTTGTAACCCAGGGCAATAATAAACTCTTTATACCCATAGTGAGCATAATGCTTCATAATATGCCATATTATCGGCCTGCCGCCTATTTCTACCATCGGTTTGGGGCGGGTAACTGTTTCCTCAGCCAGGCGGGTACCCATTCCGCCGGCAAGTATTATCACTTTCATGTACCTTCCTCCTGAAACTTATTAAATAAATATAATTCAGCGCTCAAAAATAGATCGCCCTTAACTTAAGAGCTCATCATATACCAACATAGTTTTTTCTACCATGACCCCGGAAGTAAATTTTTCAAGAAACCGGTTGCGACCTTTTTTCCCCATTCTTTGCCTTAGGTCGGAATTACTAATTAAATTGAAGATGCCTGTTCTAAGGCTCTCAATGTCGTCTGCTGTGCACAAATAACCATTTTCGCCGTCAACTACGGCTTCACTAACGCCGCCAACATCTGATGCCAGGACGGGCATTCCGGCTCTCATCCCTTCTAAGGTGCTTAAGGGGAAACCTTCTCTCTTTGAAGACAAAATAAATAGCTGTGATTTTGCTAAAATGTCGGGAACATCTTTTCTTGAACCCATAAAAGCGACCCTGTCCTCCAGGCCTTCTTCATCGACTAATCTTTCAATATCATTTCTAAGAGGACCATCGCCAACCAGGACCAAATTCCATGATTGATCGATCAGCCCCGATAAAGCCCGGATTAGAGTTCGGTGGTCTTTTGGTTCGGCAAACCGCGCTACCATAACCAGCTGCGGCGGCTCTGCTGCAGGAATTGCAATCTGCCCAGGTCCTATATCAGGTAAACCATTATGAATTACTCTTACTTTATCAGCCGGCACTGCCTTTGAATCCACGGCCAGTTTCATTTCACTTTCTGAAACCGCTATAACTCGATCTGTAAGCCTCGACATGAGCATTTCAATATGCAGATAAAATTTTCTTTTTAAGTATGTCCTTCCTTCGGCAAAAAGAAAGCCGTGTGAAGTAAATGTAACTGGAATTTTAAGCTTTCTAGCGGCAAGCCGGCCCAAAAAGCCCGCTTTATTAGAGTGGGTTGCCAATAAATCCGGTTTCTCCTTTTTTAATAACTCTTTTATTTCAAGGTAAGCCATTATATCTTTATGGGGTTTTATTGGATGAACCAGGTTATTAACTTTAATAAACCTGATATTTTTTTCTTTCAAAGCATCAGATAAAAAGCCTTCTCCGCCAGCCATAACAACAGCATTATTTCCTCTTGTATTTAAAGCTTCTGCCATTATTAAAACATGGGCCTGGGCACCCCCAAAATCGTCAGCCCGTGTTATCAGGAATACTATTTTCTTTTTCAAAAAGCATCCCCCTCAGCTTACCTGCCAATTCCACTGTATATGAATCCATGTTTTTTTAGTTCTTCGCAATTTAGCATATTACGCCCATCAATAATTATTTTCTGATCCATTGTTTCGCCAATATCTTTCCAAGGCAATTGCCAGAATTCATCCCAATCCGTTAATATAGCCAGGGCATCACATTCTTTTGCAGCTTCCGCGGCCGAATCACAGTATACAATTTTCTGTTCCGGGTAGGTTTCCCTGTATTTATCCTGGGCAACGGGATCATATACTTTAACCCTGGCGCCCATATCCAACAGTTCCTTAATTATATCTATTGCCGGAGATTCACGTATATCGTCTGTATTTGGTTTGAAAGCAAGACCCAGTAAACCGATGGTGCTTCCCCGTACAACTTTAAGTGATTGCTGGAGTTTCTCAATAATCTTCATTCGCTGTTTTTTGTTAATTTCCAGCGCCGCATTTATAAGCTGCAGTTCACAGTTATATTGTCCTGCAGTAAACAGGATTGAACGCACATCCTTGGGGAAACAACTGCCACCCCATCCAACGCCTGCCTTTAAAAATCCGGTGCCAATTCTTTTATCCAGCCCAATTCCTTTTGCCACCTCGTTAATATCTGCACCTACCTTTTCCGCAATTGTGGCAAATTCATTTATAAATGATATCTTCATTGCAAGAAAAGCATTTGCCGAGTATTTAATTAACTCAGCACTGGTTGGGCTTGTTGTAACCAGGGCCGGCAAACCGTAACCTTCTGGACGGGGTACTGCCTGTGGAGGAGTAAATGTCTGCTCCAAAATTGGAGCGTACATCTGCCTTAATAAGTTAAGAGCTCTCATGTCATTCGCCCCGACAACAATTCGGTCGGGATAAAAGGTGTCATGTAGGGCCGCACCTTCTCTTAAGAATTCCGGGTTTGAAGCAACACTTAAGTTGGATGATTTTCCTCTTCGTTCAAGCTCTTCTTTTATTACAGTCTCAACTCTTCGTGCAGTACCAATAGGAACTGTTGATTTATTAACAATCACCGGTGGTTGATCAGGATCCATTGCCCCGCCTATCTCCTGCGCTACAGCTTCAACAAAACTCAAGTCCGTATCACCATTACTTTTTGAAGGCGTTCCAACTGCTATCACAATTATGTCGGCATCCGGCAAGTTCCCTAAAAGTTTATCTGTAAACTGAACCAGGTTACCCTTGTCCTGTAAAAGTTCTTCCAAACCTGGTTCGTATATTGTTGAAATACCCCGCTCCAGTTTATCTATAATTGCTGTATCCTTATCAACGCATGTTACTTTATGCCCCAGGTAGCCAAGGGCAAGACCGGTTGTTAAACCAACATAGCCGGTGCCTACAATTATGACATTTAGTTTTTCTTGAGCTTTCAAGTCTATAGCACACCCCTTCTTAATGCGTTTAGTACCTCTTTCTCCACCACTTAACAGTTTCCTCCAAGCCCTCACCAAGGGTATAGCCTGGATACCAGCCGATTTCATCAACAAGCCTTTTAGTGCTGGCAAGAAGTAAAGGCGGATCATCCTTAGCTGCTGCCAGCGCTCCCAGTTGAACTAAATCAGAATTCCCGGTTATTTCAGCCGCATTATATATAAGGTCTTTTAAAACAAGTGGCTGACCGGAAGCTATATTCACTGTTCCGTCCACGTCACTTTCAAGAAAAGCGACCAGGGCTCTTGCAGCATCTTTCACATAAAGGTAGTCTCTGACCTGTTCGCCATGAGTGCAAAGCACTGTTTCTCCCTTCAGGAGTGATGTAATTATAGCCGGTATAAGTCTTTCAGGATGCTCATTTGGCCCATACAAAAAAAACAACCTGGCCCATCCACAGCTAATTTCTGATTCCCGCGCTGCAGCCAGGTAAATTGACCTCAAAGCATCCTTGCATGTGCCATAGAGGGTTGACGGGTTTAGTGGAGTTTTATCTTCAATACAATATCCGTAGCTCCAATCATACTCCGCACAACTACCAGCCATAATAGCCCTTTGCCCTCCGGCATCAATAAAAGCCTGAAAGAGCGTAAGGCTGGATTTAACCCACCGCAAATTATCGAGTGAACTCCAGTAAACACCATGGCTAACATCCCAGGCCAGGTGAAGCAAATAGTCAGGCCTGATTTCGGCCATCATCCGCAGCACATGTTCAGCATTATGCAGATCTGCATGATGCCATTCCACCTGCCTCTGGTAATTATTATGCCTGCCCCTTGATGATACAGCATGGACATTAAAACCTTTTTCCAAAAGCACTTCCAGGCAATGCAGGCCAATAAAACCTCTTGCCCCGGTTACCAATACATTTTTCATGCTTCATAATCCGGCAGTTCACTGTCTTTTAAGGAAATTACAGGATCTGACAAAGGCCATTCAATACCAAACGCCGGATCATCCCACCTCACTCCCCGGGCAGATTCTGGTGCGTAAAACTCGGAGATCTGGTAATAAACCACTGTATCTTTCGTCAGGGTCTGAAACCCATGAGCAAAACCTTCGGGCACATAAATAAGCTTACCGTTATTTTCGCTTAATTCATAACCGGCCCACAGGCGGTATGTGTCGGAATTCGGGCGCAAATCTATGATCACATCATATATAGCACCCCTGACGCATTGGACCAGTTTAACTTCTTCATCTGGGGCAACCTGATAATGCATGCCCCGTAAAGTTCCCTTCTGGACATTATATGAAATACTGCACTGCATAACATCGCTTTTTAAACCATGTTCCTCAAACTCCCTGCGGCAAAAAGTGCGTGCAAAAAAACCACGCTCATCTTCATGTTTTTCCAACTTTAACAAATATGCTCCTTTTAAGAAGAGGCGATCAAAAAGCATTATCTGAAGAAAACCTCCCGCACTTCATTTACCCCTGGCTCAATTGTTTCAAGTATTTCGAGGACACGTTCCGATTGTGCCATATCAAGTTCACCATCATTGTCCTCTATCATCTTTAAGACTCCTGTAAATTCATTATAAATTTCTTCTAACTTATGCAGGGCATCGTTAACCGCTTCGCCTTCCAGCAACCATTCATGATCTCCGCGGACAATCACTACTTCCCAATCTGAAATTTCTCCTGCGGTGGGGAATTGCTCATCCATATGGCTGCTCCTTAAGGCTTCCAGGTCATTAAGATGTTCTGCCAGCCATTCACGTCTTTCTTCATCGTAATAAAAGGGCATATCATCATCTTCATCATAATAATCCCTGGACCAACCCTTTAAATCAGCCAGTAAAACATCATCGAGCAGGGCATTTGACATCTCATAAACATAATTATTAACAGCTATCAAAGGCTTCTCATCAAATTCTTCTTCTTCGGCTTCACAACCGACAACCATTAGAATCAGCATAATACTGCAAATTAAACATGCTATAATCTTTCTTTTCAATACATTACCCATTTCTACCCCCCTAGTAAATATCTACCCTGGGAATTAGTGTTACAAATTTTCCGTTCCAGCTTTTAATGCCACTCATTTGCTCCATTATTTCATCTTTCAGGTTCCATGGAAGTATTACCAGGTAATCCGGCTTGAACTCATATATTTTATCAGGTTCATAGATTGGCACACGGCTGCCCGGCAAAAAGAAACCTTGTTTATGTGGGCTGCGGTCTACAGTAAAGTCAATAAAATCGGTCCCTATACCGCAATAGTTAAGCAGTGTGTTGCCCTTTGCCGGTGCACCATAAGCAGCAATCAGGTTGTTATCCTCTTTAAGCTGGATTAGAAAACTAAGAATGCTTCTTTTTATTTTTTTTACCTTATCCCCGAAGGCCTCGTAGACTGAAAGATCTTTAAGACCTCCTTTCTGTTCACTATCCAGTATAGCTTTGACCGATTCAGTGGTTTTACAAAAAGGGGCGTTCCCGTGACATGCGCTTATTCTAAGCGAGCCCCCATGTGTTTCCAGTAATTCGCAATCAAATATTTCCAAATCATAGCGATTAAATATCTCACGGACAGTAGACAGTGAGAAATAGGAATAATGTTCATGGTAAATAGTGTCAAACTGGTTCTCCCTGATCAATGCCAGCAGGTGTGGAAACTCCATGCTTATAACCCCACCAGGTTTTAATAACAGCTTTAATCCTTCCATCAGGCCGTTTATATCAGGAATATGCGCCAGGACATTATTGCCGATCAGCAGGTCTGCCTGGAGGCCATCTTTAAAAAGTTCAGCGGCAAGATCCTTGTTAAAGAAACAGGTTAAAGTATTTATTCCCTTGGATTGTGCAACTTCAGCGACATTCGAAGCCGGCTCTATGCCCAGGACAGGGATTCCTGCTTTATAAAAAAAATCCAGCAGGTAGCCGTCATTACTGCCTATTTCGACAACCCTGCTGTTACAGCTTAAACTATACTTATCAATTGAGTTTTGGGCAAAATCGGAGGAATGTTTCAGCCAGCTATCGGAAAATGAGGAAAAATAAGCGTATTCGCTAAATATCTTTCGCGGACTGCTAATCTCTTCAACCTGAACCAGAAAGCATGATGAACATACATAGACATGAAGCGGGTAAAAAGCTTCCATCTCCGAAAGCTGATTAACGCTTATGTAAGAGTTTGACAGCGGCGATAGGCCCAGATCGACAAAGGTATGCTCCAACGGTGTTTTGCAAAATCTACAGCACCGTTTATTATCTTTTCCAATTAGCGCTGCGGCCCCGTCGACTCGCATAAACCCTCCTGCAGAAAATAGTGGTTAATATTTTTAATATAATATATATGCAGTTAGTTTGCGTCAGGTGTTTCTACAGGTATATATACAACTTCATCAAGTCTTCCTCTTACGAACAAACGCCAGTCAGGGTTTGGAACACCTACAGGCTCACAGGTTTGGAGGGTAATTGCCGGATAATCTGTTGGGTCTATTGGATCCCAATCATATTTATCTGTAACTGTTACCCACTCTACAAGGTAGATGAAGCGATAACCGTCAACATCTAAATATATCTCGTCACCATCATCGAGCTTATCTATGTCAAGAAAGAAATTCCATCTTCCCGCCCGATGGCCGGCAAAAGCTACATTTCCCCTTTCTGTATTCGGCAAATCACTCATCTGAAAATGAGTCGGTCCCTGATCAAGTAAAGCGTGATCAAATACATCTCCACCACCAACTGCTATCAGATCAACATCAATTGATGGGATTATTAAACGCATAGGCTGCCATTCGGTAATAAATACCTCCCCAGGCTTTTGTTCAAGCTGGTCTATGTGAGAAAAACCTGCCGAAGCATCGTAGGCTTCCCTTAGTTTAGCCTGCTGATGCCTGACCATATATTGCTCGTATCCAAAGTAACCAACAATGCCTACGCCAATGATGATCAATATTGATGCGATAATTCTTAACGATTTTGCCTTTCCGGCTTTTTTCTTTTTCTGTCTTACATCCCGTCTTGAAGAAGCCATGATAATTCCTCCCTGCATTATCTATACTAATTAAAACTCTGTATTATTATTCTTTAATCCATTAATTTATTAATTTATCCGTATTTGTGTTATTGCTTCCCCCCTTGAAAATTATTGATATCCTCTTGTTTTATATCCTTAAAAGCCTCGCTATAGCTATTGATCATTTCATTTTCATTATCCATCTGCGGTAATATTTTTATTTTTGCCCTCTCTACCCATCTTTCTTTCACTGCATCAGCTATTCCTTTGCTGCCCGCTATAATGCAGTCTGCTTTCTCATAAACTTTTTCTTCGAATTTGCGGGCCATCTTGATCAGGATAATATTTTTTAAAGTTCCCCTTTGTATAGGAGCATCAGGCCATAACTCCCTGATCTCAATGACCAGAGGCACTCTATAATAAGTGCTTAATTCCAGGGCAGGCATTAACGCCGTCAGGGGTGGTGACAGGGCAAGTATAAAATCCGGTTTCGGCAGCTGGCGTCCCTGGCGCTTTGTTAATCTTTTAAAACGGATGAAAGCAGACATCTTTTTTCGATAATCCAACCCGGCATGGTAGGGAATATTAAAAGACACCAGGTTAACACCATTTTCCCTGGTTAGGCTGATCATCTTGCTGCCCAGGTTTATATCATCACCACTGGTGCCTGTTATTATTGTAACTTCATTGCCTCGTTCAACAAGAGATCTTCCCAGCTTCCACAGCCTATCCTCACCCGGCCCAAAAAGGTTCAGATACTGGGCAATTATCATTAAATGCATTATATATATAAAACCTTCTTTCGTACTGCTGCCTTAATTAATCTTATTATAGTATTATACTATAATTTGGCAAGAAATGCTCCAAAACAAGTAAAATATTTACATTTAAAAGGAAATAGATTGAATGCCAAGCTGCCTAAATCTCTGAGGACAACATTTTTACAATACGGGGAGCTGAATAATTAATATCTCCTGCGCCCATTGTAATAATTAAATCACCTGGGTTTGCCTTAAAAACTGCTTCCTTTTCGAGGTTTGAGATATCGTCATCCTGGATTACAGTTACACTACCTTCAGTATTAATCCTATCGGCCAGGGCTTCGGAGGTAGCTCCGGGAATCGGTTTTTCACCGGCAGAATAAACACTGTGCAACAGCAAAATGTCTGCTGAATTAAAAGCAGTTGTATACTCTCTTATGAAGTATGCTGTCCGGCTGTAACGGTGTGGTTGGAATAAGCAAATTATTTTTCCTTCTGTTCTTGGGCGGGCAGCTTCAAGAGTAGCCTTAATTTCTGTTGGGTGATGCGCGTAATCATCTATAACGGTAACACCCTTCCCCATACCTATAACCTCAAAACGCCTTCCTACACCTTTAAAATCTTTAAGGGCATAAGTATATGAAGCAGGATCAAGACCAAGCTGGGCAATTAGGGCAAATGCCGCAACAGCGTTGCTTATATTATGATTACCGGGAATGCTGATCCTGACTCCCTCGGCACATAGTTTGCCGCGATGGTAGAGATCGAATTTAGAACCAAGCCCTTCAATGGCAATATTTGCAGCGCAATAATCAGGCCGAACCCGGGGATCATCATTTAGAGCGTAATAGATTACCTTACATTCAAGATGGGATGCCAAATTGCGCAATTCATCGTCTTCGGCGCAAATCACAGCAGTACCGCCCGCGCTAACCTGGGAAAGGAATACACTGTATGCTTTGTGCAGATTTTCATATTCATTACCATAATGTTCCAGGTGATCGGCCTCGATACCAGTAACAATTGCCATGTGTGGATAGTATCGAACAAAAGAGCTGTCACTTTCATCTGCTTCTGCAACCAGGTATTGACTTTTCCCAATCCGGGCATTGCTCCCATGGAGGGGTACAAAACCACCAATTATCGAAGTGGGATCAAGCCCCCCTGCTTCTAAAAGCAGGGAAACCATAGCGGTTGTAGTTGTTTTACCGTGAGCTCCGGCTACAGCAATTCCATAGCAATTATTAATCAAAACAGCTAATAAATCTGACCTATGCCAGACTGTGATTTCTTTTTCCTTTGCTGCAAGCAGTTCAGGATTATCGGGAGTTATGGCTGTAGAGTAAATCACCAACTGTGTCTTACCCAAATTTTCTGCGTGGTGACTAATATGGACAATAGCCCCTTTTTCTTTCAACATACCTGTAATCGCTGATTCCCTGATATCTGACCCACTTACCCCGTAACCCTTTTCCAGAAGAACATGGGCCAGGGCGCTCATTCCATAACCGCCAATGCCGATAAAATGAATATCTTTTACATTATCAGGTAACAAGTTCTGCCTCCCTTTTTTAGGATTATACCAACCAAAACTTTAAATGTCGAACAGCATTGTGAAATATGGATTTTTAACAGGCAAGATTATGAAAACAGATTATGTATACTGAACAGGGGTTTTGCTCTAAGAAATAGCTGCTTTATATGGTTTTTGAGAATTCCATTTTAAGTAATCCACATTATGCACATAGTTATCAACAGTAGAATAGACTAAACAGGTCACTTTTAGCGGGTTATGAACAGGTTTACCCTTTTATTTACATAACTTTTTAAACCCTTGCAGGAAGCCCCGGCTGGGCATTTAGGCTGAGGGGAGCAAATTTTTTCTCAAGATAAAGGGGATAAGCGGCTGCTGCAATCATTGCTGCGTTGTCTGTACAGAGTATCGGTCGGGGAATATGAAGCTCCGTGCCCGGCAGAGCTATTTCAATGCTGCTTCTCATCCACTCGCGCAGACGGCTGTTTGAAGCTACTCCACCGGCAAGAAATACTGCTTTTGCATTATATTCTTTTGCTGCACGCAATGTTTTTTCAACCAGGACTTCTGTTAGCGCCTCCTGAAATGATGCTGCCAGGTCAGGTATATTGATCTTTTCTTCTTTTCTCCTGGCATGGTAAAGATGATTGATTACAGCAGTTTTAAGGCCACTGAAACTAAAATCAAAACGGCCTTGATCTTCTAACCATGACCGGGGAAATTTTATGGCTGCGGGATTCCCTTCCCGTGCCAATTTGTCAATTACGGGTCCCCCCGGATAACCTAGTTCCAGGACCCTCGCTACCTTATCATATGCTTCACCCGCAGCATCGTCACGAGTACAGCCAAGTGAGATGATCTCCTTTGGCTTACCTGCCAACAGTAACTCCGTATGACCACCGGATACAATCAGGATAACTGTTGGGTACACCCGTGGTGCTCCGTCTAGATAATTCGCATAAAGATGAGCCTGCAAGTGATTAACTGCTATCAAAGGTAGTTTTAAGCCATAAGCCAGGGCCTTTGCTGTTGCTACCCCAACAAGTAGTGCGCCAACCAGGCCGGGCCCATGTGAAACAGAAACTGCATCGAGATCTTTAAAAGTTAGTCCCGATTCTTGCAGCGCATCATCAATTATAGAATTAATGATTTCAAGGTGCTGCCGCGATGCAATTTCCGGCACCACTCCTCCGAACCGGGCATGCAGCTCAACCTGGGATGATATTATATTGCTAAGGATATTCTGGCCGTCAGAGACAACAGCTGCAGCGGTTTCATCACATGAAGTTTCTATTCCCAGTATTAGAGTTTCCTTTTTCACCACTGTAAGCTCCTCATCAATCATAGCTTTTATATTAATATTCATAATAGACAGGTAGCGTTAACAATCCAGACCATCTTTTGTCATTATCAGGGCATCTTCATCAACATAATAACGTTTTCGACGTCCATATATTTTAAATCCGTATTTTTCATAAAAATTTCTTGCCGCTTTATTGCTGGGACGAACTTCCAGTGTCAGGCAGCGAGCTCCAAGTTTTTGCACCCTGGCAAATAGCGTTTCCAGCAGAAGAGATGCAATTCCCAACCGGCGATACCTTTTTTCAACCGCTAGAGTGGTTATATGAACTTCATCAAGAATAATCCAGGCTCCGATGTAGGCTATAATATTTCTGTTAAGCCTGGCCACATAATAAGAAGCCAGCTGGTTGTAGATCAGTTCTGTGCGAAATGATTCAATAGGCCAGGGATCGCTGAATGAAGCGCCTTCCATGGCAGCAACAGCTTCAATGTCAGCTTCACCCATTGGCTCAACAACCAGGGACTTACTTATATCACTGTTTTCATGTGATCTATCTTCCATGGCTCTGAACCTAAGTACCTCCCTTAGAAGTACTGCCGCGTTCATCTGCCAGTCTTTCTGCTTCTGGTCGCCTGAGATAACGGGGCAACAGATCAAGGTATGATGAGTCTGGATTATTATATAAAACTGACCGACCGCTTATTGCAATAAGAGCAGCCCTGCAGAGCCTGAATGGTGCCGGGGATAATAACACACGGCCTGGCGGAAAGCCCTCTTCCAGTTTTCCAGAATAACTATTAAGCCCTTCACCAAGGAATACGACTTGATCGTCATATTTCATTATCATAGCCAGCAGGTCATCAACTGAAAGCGCTATAGGGTTAGCCAGGGTTTCAAGTTTATATGGTTTTTCATTGTTACGCCTGTATATTGCTGCATAAACCTGATTACGCCTGGCATCCAAAAGTGGGCAAATTAAAACTCCGGGGGCATAAATTGCTTCCGCCAATGCCTGTAATGTACAAACTGGTACTGCAGGTATATCTAAAGCCTGGGCTAGTCCCCTGGCAGTTGCCACACCGATACGAATACCGGTAAAAGAACCTGGCCCTGCCGCTACCGCAATACAATTTATGTCATTGATATCTTTTTCGCTTTCCTGTAGCATCCTATCTATTAAAGGCATTAAACGTTCCGAGTGTGTTTTTTTAAAATTGAGAGTCATTTCTGACAAAACAGTATCGCTCTGCAGCAAAGCAACGCTGCAGGATAGAGTGGTTGTGTCTACGCCAAGAATTAACAGGTTTATTTTTCCTCCTGGTGAAATACAATTAACAATTTACAATTACTCTGCAAATTCATGTTCTTCCCAATAGCCTTCCATGACGGTGCCATCATCAAGTGTCAATTTACCCTGCCCGTGAAATTTTCCGTCTACCCACTCACCTTCATATACAGCTCCATCAGCGTATTCCATTTTGCCAAATCCATGAAAACGGCCGTCCATAAATTCTCCCTCATATATGGATCCATCTGCTGTCCAGTATTTCCCTTCGCCGTGAAATTGGTCTTCCCTGAACTCTCCTTCATACTTTGACCCATCAAGGCTTGTCATTGTTCCTACCCCATGAAACATGCTATTTTCAAATTCCCCCTCGTAAGTAGTACCAGAAGGTGAAATATAAAACCCCCGCCCGTGATACATGTTTTTCTTAAAATCGCCAATATATCTTTCTCCTGAAGGATAGCTGATTGTTCCATCACCGTGTGCTTCACCTTCAAAGAACTCACCCTGGTAGGTTGCGCCGTCCGCACGTATCAGGATGCCGTACCCATCTATTATCCCTTCATACATTTCTCCGTCGTAGCGTTCGCCCTCTGCAGTTAGAATTGTTCCTACACCATGCATCATCCCATTTTTCCATTGGCCCTCGTAGCGATCACCGCCTGGGTGCGTCCATTTTCCATGCCCGTGGGGGCGACCACCTTTAAGTTCGCCCGAATAAGTGCCTTCATCCCAGGGTATAGTTCCTTCAATCTGACATCCACTAAGTACAAGAAAAGCAGCGAAAATTATAACAATGAAAAATGTTACCGGAAGCTTTTTTTTATTCAGCATTTATTCCTGTTCTCCTTTATCAGTTAGATGCTCCATTAATGTCTGCAGAAAGATTATTTGCAAATTCCCCGACAATAGATGCGGCTAATTTGCCATGAGAGACAAATGTCAACCTGCGCCCCTCGCCTTCTTTGTCAAAAAATAGCTCCATATAAATTTCAAGATAATCCACTGGCAGAAGAAGCGGTAAACGTTCAGCCCACTCAACAAAGGCTACTCCATCGCCCGGTAGATACTCCTCAAATCCCATTTCTATAGCTTCTTCGTCTTCACCTTCGTTCAAACGATAATAATCAAAATGATAAATAGGGAAACGTCCGCGGTATACTTTTAACAAAACAAATGTAGGGCTGGTTACCTGTTCATTAACCCCCAAACCCATTGCGGCGCCCCGCACAAAGACGGTCTTTCCAGCGCCAAGATCACCTTTTAGCGCAATAACCATAGGCTCTTCAATCATCCTGCCGAGCAGCGCTCCCAGGCAAGCTGTTTCTTTTTCACTTCTGGTGATAACAGAATATTCTTTTAGCCGCATAAGGCCTCTTCTTCTTGTAAAATGATGGCTTAATTATAGCTTTATATATAAGGCCGTGTAAACCTCATTCCTCCATGCTGCTTATTGTTTCTTCCCACTTTTTTAATAAGTCATTAAGATCTTCCCTGGCCTGTTGCAGTTCAATTCCTAAATCTGCCAGCTGCTGATGATCGCCATAAAGTTCGGGATCTGAAAGTTTTATTTCGATATCGGCAATCATTTGCTCGCACCCGGTAATCTCATCTTCAATTCTTACCAGATCCTTTTTCATTTTTCGGGTACGCTTATGCTCAAGCTGTCGCAGGCGATGCTCATCCTGCCTTCTTTTTTTATCCTCTACCCTGCCATCACTTTGGCCTGTTTTATCCGATTCCTCATTTTCTAAACGTTCCAGGTACTGTTCGAAACTGCAATCATGAACTTTCAATAATCCATTTTTTAAATCAAAAACCCGATTTGCCAAACCCTTAAGAAAATAGCGATCATGCGAGACAATTATCAGTGTGCCGGGAAAACTGCGTAGTAATATCTCCAGCTCTTCCATGGCCGGCAAATCAAGATGGCTGGTCGGCTCGTCCATCAGAAGGCAATTCCCACTGCTCAGGGAGAGCCGTGCAAGGGCAAGCCGGCTTTTTTCCCCACCGCTTAAATCACCTACCTTTTTAAAAACGTCGTCGCCCCTGAACAAGTAGCGCCCCAGGTGATTCCTGGCCTGCTTAATATCCATATCAGAAGCCTCAATTATAGTTTCAACCAGGTTCTTGTCCATTCTTAACTGCTCCTGCTCCTGGTCAAAATACAAGACCTTTACCGACGGCCCAAGCTTTACTAATCCGCTATCAGGTTTTACGTTTCCGGCTATCATTTTTAGCAAAGTGCTTTTACCGGCGCCATTCGGTCCTACAATGGCTATCCTGTCACCCCATCTAACCTGAAAGGACATGTTTTTAAAAACTTCTTTCTTAACTGCGGCATCTTCAAACTGCTTGTAAATTTCCTCAAATACTACTACCAGGCGCCCGCTGCGCCCTGTGTAATTAAAATCCAGTTTTAAACTTTGCTGCCCGGCTACAGGTTTACTTAAAACCTGCATTTTTTCCAGGCGCTTTTGGCGGCTCCTGGCTTGTTTTTTTGACCGTTCATCCGCTTTAGCCTCACGGACCAGCCGCTCTTCTCTTTCTTTTAATAACTGCTGTTGCTGGAACTCTTTTTCAGCAGCGCCTGTTTCTAATTCAAGCTTTTCCTGGTAGCTGGTATAATTACCACTATATGTCTTGATTTTATGCTCCTTCAATGCAAATATGCGGTTTACCACCCGATCGAGGAAATAGCGATCGTGTGATACCACCAATAATGCGCAATGCAAATCACGCAGGTATTTTTCAAGCCACTCTAGAGCTCCCAGGTCAAGAAAATTAGTTGGTTCATCCAATAGTAAAAGATCAAGATCCCGCAAAAGTAGCCCTGCCAGACGGGCACGCGTTTTTTCGCCACCGCTAAAGCTGGAAATGTCCCGGTCCAGATCATTTTCAGTAAATCCAAGTCCGCGCGCCACACCTTTTAACTTGCTTTCCAACTTATAACCGCCGGCCTGTTCAAAACTATCTACCACTTCAGCATATCGCTTTAAATGCTGATCGATAGATACGTCTTTATTACCAAACATCTCTGCTCCTAAAGATATCTTTTTTTCAAGGGCTGATATCTCTTTTTTCATATCTAAAACATTTTTAAGTGGATACTCAAGGTGTTTCAGCAGAGTTCCAGAGGGTATTTCCGGAATTTCCTGGCTAAGGTAGCCAATTGAGGCCCTTTTCTCTATATGTACCTCACCCTGGTCTGCTTCTGTTTCTCCGGCAATAATTTTGAGCAATGTTGTTTTTCCTGAACCATTCGGTCCAATTAGTCCAGCTTTTTCGTTTCGCTGCAATTGCAGGGAAATGCCGGAAAGAATGGTATTTATCCCATATGATTTTTCAACCTGTGATAATGTAAGCAAAGGCATATCTGATCATGTTCTCCTTCATTTCCGCCTCTATTATTATAGCGACAGAACAGATTTCGGTCAAAAAATTAGTCCTAAAATTGGAATTTGTAAGGAAAAAGTTATAAAATTTATTTTTTTCTTGTCCAAAAAGAGGAATTTATGTTACAATAAGAGAAATTAAGTTGCAGAACTAATCTGAATTAGCAGATTCGGGGGGAAAAATGTTTAAGGAGGATTATAAAATGAAAAAGGTTAATGTATGCTTGGTTTTAGCCCTGGTTGTCGTTCTGACCCTGGGAAGTGTTGTTTGGGCACAGGATGATCCTTCTCCAATAGCTGTAACCGGAGTAAGCCTGAACCTGACATCACTCGATATCGTAGTTGGCGATCAAAGACAACTAGAGGCTACTGTTAGCCCGGCCACAGCTACTAACCAGAACCTGACCTGGACATCAAGCAATACCAGTATTGCCACGGTACAGGCTATAGGTTCTGCTGACAGTGGATTGGCAAGGGTTACAGCCGTCGCGCCGGGAACAACAACTATTGTAGTCAGTACCCTTGATGGAGGGCTTACTGCTACCACATCTGTAACTGTACGCGCAGCAACTACAACACCACCCACAGGTGGAGGTAGTTACACACTGTACTTTTTACTGGCCGGCGCATTGATTACAGTTACCGCATTAACCATGAGGCGCCTGAAAGATCAGATATTATAAATCTGACAGAGGCAGGCCGAAGAAGGGCAGCAGGAACTTTAAAAGCTGCCAGCCGGACAGATAAGAGTATATTCCGGTTTAGATAAAGTATGCCTCCAATAAGCAGTTAATGTCAAACATGACGGGCGCCCCAAGGGTTGCCCGTCTTACTGTAAAGTGCTAATACTTTAAATTAACTGCATTTTATTGACAGGGAGAAATAAAATGCGCAGAAAAAAATACTATAGCCGGCGCAGGCAAGTCGGTCGTAGGAAAAAATCGCCTGAAACTATCTTCTGGATTATCACACTATCAATCCTTATGCTTGGTGGTGGAGCTTTTATTGCTCAGAGCGGCCTGATTAAAGCTGCTTTCGAGCAAGTTCCTGTGGATGAAAATCAAGTTCTCCCCAC
>SKWE01000147.1 GCA_007129055.1 Syntrophomonadaceae bacterium | reverse complement strand
CAACATCGGCCAGTATGCCCTTCTCACGCAGCTTAATCTTTTCCGGTCCAACCAGTATAAATGGAACCGGGTTGCCGCTGTGTGCCGTAAGTGTTTCTCCTTCATTATTCTTCATCTCTTCTGCATTGCCGTGATCTGCACAGATCATGATATACCAACCCCTGTCCAGCGCATTTTCAACAATCCTGCCTACTGCCCTGTCAACAGTTTCAACCGCTTTTACAGCAGCTTCAATGATCCCCGAATGCCCCACCATATCAGCATTGGCATAATTGGCGATAATCAGGGGGTGCTGATCTTTACTGATCGTTTCAACTATTTTTTCCGTAACCTCAGGGGCGCTCATTTCAGGCTGCAGGTCGTAAGTGGCAACCCTGGGTGAAGGAACAAGGATCCTCTCTTCCCCGTCAAAAGCTATTTCCCGGCCCCCGTTAAAGAAAAAAGTAACGTGGGCATATTTTTCTGTTTCGGCCACCCTCATCTGTGGGATACCCTTCGCTGCGTATACTTCACCCAGGGTTTCTTCCAGGTCATCAAGGGTAAATGCAGCCGGCAGGGGAAGTTCCTTGTCATATGCAGTCATGGTGGCCAGGTGCGGCAGGGGAGGGTTCGCCCCGCGATCGAAATGTTTAAAATCTTTTTCGGCAAAGGCGCGGGTAATCTGGCGCACCCTGTCCGGGCGGAAATTAAAAAATATCATGCTGTCATCGGGACCAACCGTGGTAAGGGGGTTTCCATCCCCGTCAACAATTACCGTTGGCTGAACAAATTCATCCGCTTCTCCCCGCTCGTAAGCTTCCTGAACAGCTTCAAGCGCGCCTGAAGCCTTCAAACCTTCACCCTGCGTATAAGCTTTATATGCCCGCTGGACCCTGTCCCAGCGGCGATCGCGGTCCATGGCGTAGTAGCGTCCGCAGATTGTCGCCACAAGGCCCTTCTTATTTTTTCCAGCTTGCTCTTCAAGTTTTTCAATGAATGGTTTTGCCCCGTAAGGAACGGTATCCCGACCGTCAAGAATGGCGTGAACATAAACCTTATCAACATCATAGCGGCGGGCCATTTCGAGCAGGGCAAGCAGGTGCTCAAAATGGCTGTGTACTCCACCGTCGGAAACGAGTCCGATCAGGTGCAGGCTGCTGTTTCTTGCCTTCACCTTTTTCATCGCATCGCTTAGAACGGCGTTATTGTAAAACTCCCCGCTTTCAATACACTGCCCGATCCTGGTCAACTCCTGGTAAACAATCCGCCCTGCACCGAGATTCAGGTGACCAACTTCAGAATTGCCCATCTGGCCGGGCGGCAGGCCGACAGCTTCACCCGAAGCATCAAGAAGAGTCCAGGGGTAATCCCTGAAGTAGCTGTCCATGTTAGGGGTGTTGGCCTTTTTAATTGCATTGCCGCCATTTTGTTCACTGTAGCCCCACCCGTCAAGAATTAAAAGGATGACTTTTTTCAACCTTCGACCGCCTTCCTTGCTGCCCGGACCAGTTCACTGAAAGATCCGGCTTCAAGGCTTGCTCCTCCAACAAGGGCACCATGAACATGCTCCAGGGTTACAAATGAACCAATATTTTCAGCTTTTACACTTCCTCCGTACTGAATGCGCACTCCTGCTGCCGCGTCTTTTCCGAAATGTTTATCAAGGTAACTGTAGATAAAGTCGGCCGCACTGGCAGCGTCATCGGCAGAAGCTGCTTTTCCTGTTCCGATTGCCCAGACAGGTTCATAGGCGATAACCAGGCTTTTAACCTGCCCCGGTTCAAGCTTCTCAAGCGCTGCTGCAAGCTGCTTCTTCAGAACCTTTTCCGTAATTCCTTTTTCTCTTTCTTCTTCCTTTTCACCAATACAGAGAATAGGGTTTAAACCGTTTTCATAAGCCGCCTCTATTTTACGGGCTACAAGGCTGTCATCCTCACCCATCAGGTGTCGCCTTTCAGAGTGCCCGATGATCACGTATTTAACGCCCGCTTCTTTCAACATGGCTGCCGATATTTCACCGGTAAAAGCGCCCTGTGCCCCGGGGTAAAGGTTTTGCGCTCCCAGTTTAACAGAACTGTCCTTCAGCTCTGCGGCAGCAGCTGAAAGGGCCGTAAAGGGCGGGCAAATCAGCACTTCCACTCCCTTATAATCATCTTCTTTTTGAAGCAGTTCCAGGCAAAATTCTTTTGCCTCGCGCCCCGTTTTGTGCATTTTCCAGTTTGCAGCAATTACCAGTTTCATTGCCATACCTCCTGTATGAGCGCTCTTATTTATTTTTCAGGGCCGCGATGCCGGGAAGTTCTTTACCTTCCCAGAATTCCAGCGTGGCCCCGCCACCTGTTGATATAAAGTTGATTTCGTCAGCCAAACCCAGGGCTTCCAGGGCGGCGACAAGATCTCCCCCTCCAACCACTGAATAAGCGCTGCTGTCTGCAGCGGCCCTGGCAACAAGCTTTGTTCCCTTGTCAAAGGGCGGAACCTCAAAAACTCCCAGCGGACCGTTCCAGACCAACATAACCGACTCGGCAACAATGTTACCGAAAAGCGCAGCTGTTTCAGGACCAATATCCACTGCCTTCCAGTTTCCATCTACCTGGTCAGGCGTCATCACTTCCCAGGCACTTCCCTCTTCCAGTTCCCTGGTAACCACCAGGTCTACGGGAAGAGATATCTTACACGAGCTATTTTTGCTTTCGGCAAGCAGCTCGGCAGCCTGGTCGAGGAGATCTTTTTCGTAGAAAGACTCTCCCATGCTATAGCCCTGGGCTGCCAGAAAAGTATTAGCCATGCCGCCGCCAACAAGCAAGTTGTCGGCCATTTTTAAAAATCGCTTGATCACATTAATCTTATCGGAAACCTTGGCCCCTCCCAGGATTGCAGACAGTGGGCGGCCGGGATTATCGAGACAGCGGGAAAGCTCTTCAATCTCTTTTTTCATCAGGAGTCCGGCTACCGCCGGTATATGTTCAGCTACCCCGGCAGTTGAAGCATGGGCCCGGTGGGCGGTGCCAAAAGCATCATTGACAAAAAGCTCAAATGGGGCAGCCAACAGGCGGGCAAACTGGGGGTCGTTTTT
>SKWE01000170.1 GCA_007129055.1 Syntrophomonadaceae bacterium | reverse complement strand
CCCTTGGTCACCATATTGATGATGCTATTCAGACCTTTATGATGAACCTGATCTACACCGGCTACCTGGGGACCTTTAAACCGGTAACCTATTTAGACCGAACCGATCTGCACCTGGTTCGTCCCCTGATCCTGCTGCCGGAAAGCACGCTTGCTTCCCTGGTGGAAAGGGAAAGGCTTCCCCTGACCAGGAATCCCTGCCCGATCAGCGGTTCAACCAAGCGCGCTGAAATGGATCAGCTGTTCAAAGAACTGGTTACCCGTTACCCCGATTTACGCGATAAATGCCGCTCCGCCCTTTTGAACAGTATTTTTTGGGCCAAGGTTGATTGAACGTCCCCGAACATCTGCTTGAACAGCTGCTAAATCTCCCCATTCTAATATTTATAATAATTATTTTAATTTTTATAAAGGGGTTGAATGACCCCGCGTCGAACGTATTCAGGTATCTCAAAAACCTGCCCAATACAAGGAGGTGCGCTTAGAAGTGCGCTATCGTTATTTTCCCGGTTGTACCCTTAAGGGACAGGCAAAGAATATGGAGAATACCACCATGGCGGCTGCCAATGCTCTTGGTATTGAACTTGTGGAGCTTGAAGAATGGCAGTGCTGTGGTGCAGTATATCCTCTCTACGAGGATGAGCTGATCTCGCTGCTCTCGCCTGTCCGCACCCTGGCGGCAGCAGAGGGCGAGCCGCTGGTCTCTCTGTGTGCAGCCTGTCACCATGTTTTAAAACGGGCCCAGGAACTGATGCAGCGTAATGAAGACGCCCGTGATAAAGTTACCGACTTCCTGGAAGTTGAATACAAGGGAGAAGGACGCGTTCTGCATTTCCTGGAAGTGCTGCGCGACGATCTCGGTTTCGACAAGCTGGCAGAAATGATTAAAAAGCCGCTTGAAGGGAAAAAGGTTGCTGCTTATTACGGCTGCCTGTTGCTGCGTCCTTCAAAGGTAATGCAGTTTGATGATCCTGAAAACCCGACGATTATGGAAGATTTTATCAGGGCGCTTGGTGCGGAAGTTGTTAAAAGCCCCTACCGCACTGAATGCTGTGGTGCCTATCTCTCCGTAACTGAAGAGGGAGTAGCCCGTGATACTGTGGCAAAAATACTCCAATCAGCGCGCAATGCAGGTGCAGACACCCTGATTACCGCCTGCCCGCTCTGCCGTTACAATCTTGAAAATTGCGCTGTTGATGACGGAAAAGAGCCCGTTCAGGTTTACTATTTCAGTGAACTGCTGGCAGAGGCCATGGGCTTACAGTATAAACAGTTAATGGCTGAAGCCAAGGAAAGGAGGCGTGTAGCCAGTGACAGTTAGTAATGAAAAAAGCCGTCTGATTGATGAAATGAAAGCGCAAAGCGGCCAGGATCCTGCGGATTGCTACCAGTGCGCCAAGTGCAGCGCCGCATGCCCGGTAACGGCAGCCATGGATCTGCTTCCCCACCAGGTAATCCGTTACCTGCAGATGGGTATGGAAGAAGAGCTGTCCAAGAGCAAAACACCCTGGATTTGTGCCAGCTGTTTCACCTGTGCTGCCCGCTGCCCCCGCGACTTAGACCTGGCGCGGATGATGGAGGGAGTTCGTTTGGCTGTGCTCCGCAAGCGTGAAGGAAATAAATTCGGCCCCGCAGATCTGACCCCTGAGCAGCTTGAAAAGCTGCCCCAGCAGGCCCTGGTCAGCGGGTTCAGAAAATATAACAAGTAAGGGAGGTAGGAAACTTGCCCAGAACAGGAGTATTTATCTGCCACTGCGGAACCAACATTGCGGGAACGGTTGACATTGATCGGACTATTGAAGCCTCCCGCGATTTTCCCGGAGTGGTGCATGCAGACGAGTATCGGTATCTCTGCTCAGAAATGGGACAGGATATCATAAAAAAAGCAATTGAAGATAATAATCTTGACCGGGTAGTGGTTGGCACCTGTTCACCCAGGATGCACGAAAATACATTTCGCAAGGCAGCCGCCGAGGCAGGGCTTAACCCCTACCTGCTTGAAGTCGCCAACATCCGGGAGCACTGCTCCTGGGTTCATAAAAACATGGAAGAAGCAACCCCCAAGGCGATTGCCCTGCTCAGGGCAGCAGCGGCCAAGGTTGTCCTGAACGAGGCCCTGGAGGCTCCGAAACTAGAGGTGGAGAAAAGGGCCCTGGTCATCGGGGGCGGCATCGCTGGAATCCAGGCCGCACTCGACATAGCTGAAGCAGGATACCCGGTTGATATTGTTGAACGGGATCCGAGCATTGGTGGGCGTATGGCCCAGCTGGAGAAAACTTTTCCCACCCTGGACTGTTCGGCCTGTATCTTAACCCCTAAAATGGTTGAAGCGGCCCAGCATCCGAACATTAATTTAATAACCTATGCCGAGGTTGAAGAAGTAAATGGCTTTGTCGGGCAGTTTGACGTGAAAATTAAGCAAAAAGCCCGCTACGTGGATCCGGTTAAATGTACCGGCTGCGGTATTTGCTGGGAAAAATGCCCATCTAAAGCCTCCTCGGAATTTGAAATGGGCCTGGCGAAAAGAAAGTCAATTTACGTGCCATTTGCCCAGGCAGTACCCATGGTGCCGGTAATTGACAAGGATAGCTGCCTCTATTTCCGTAAAGGGAAATGCCAGATTTGCGAGAAAGAGTGCCCACCGCAGGCAATTGATTATGAACAGCAGGATGAAATCATTGAACGTCGTTACGGTGCCATAGTTGTTGCCACCGGTTTCGACCAGATGGATCCTTCAATTTATGGTGAATATGGTTATGGCCAGCACCCGGATATACTGACCGGGCTTGAATTCGAAAGACTGTTTAACGCCTCAGGCCCTACAGGAGGCAAGGTTGTCCGCCTTTCAGACGGAAAGCCGCCGGAAAAAGTGGTATTTATCCAGTGTGTTGGTTCGCGTGACAAGGCCCGGGGCATGAATTACTGCTCCAAGATCTGCTGTATGTTTACAGCTAAGCAGGCGATCCTGTTGAAGGAAAAATTACCTGATGCCAAGAGCTATGTTTTCTATATCGATGTCCGCACGGCCGGTAAGGGCTACGAAGAGTTCCAGCGCCGTGCTG
>SKWE01000234.1 GCA_007129055.1 Syntrophomonadaceae bacterium | reverse complement strand
TGTTGATCCAGGGAGACAGTTCGCCGAATGAATGGTTATATCAGCCCCTTGATATTGTATTTCCCGTGCTGCACGGCACCTATGGGGAAGACGGTTCAATCCAGGGTTTAATGGAGATGGCCGGGCTGCCGTATGTAGGTTCCGGCGTGCTTGGCTCCAGTACGGGGATGGACAAGGTAATGATGAAACAACTTTTTCAGCAGAACGGCTTGCTGCAGGCATCATACCTTTATTTTTACCGCTACCAGTGGTTAGGCGACCAGGTTTCATGGCAATCCAGCGCTGAAAATGAACTTGGGTATCCCTGTTTTGTCAAGCCGGCCAACCTGGGCTCAAGCGTTGGTATATCCAAGGTTCAGTCCGCGGAAAAATTTCCGGCAGCTGTAGAGGAAGCGCTGCTCTACGATGATAAGGTCATAATTGAAGAATTTGTTAAGGGAAGAGAAATTGAATGCGCAGTTATCGGCGACCTGGAGGCACAGGCTTCCCTTCCCGGTGAAATCTTACCCTGCAATGAGTTTTACGACTATAATGCCAAGTATATTGATGACCGGTCGGGCCTCGTAATTCCGGTTCAACTTGGAGAGGACTTGGAAAAGGAAGTCAAAGAGCTTTCAGTCAAAGCCTTCAAAGCGATTGAAGCGAGCGGTTTGGCCCGGGTTGATTTTTTCCTTAACCAGGATGAAGAGGCTTTATATATTAACGAAATCAATACCATGCCCGGCTTTACCAGCATTAGCATGTTTCCCAAACTGTGGGAAGCAAGTGGCGTAAGTTACAAAGATTTAATTAACAAACTGCTTGGCCTGGCGGAAGAGCGCTTCAGGAGACGCAGAGGCCTGATGGTAGCGCCCCCGGAATAAAAATTACCGAGGTGATCAGCAATAGCCGAGAGACAAAAATCTCTAATTGATTTAATGCAGGAAGATCCCGGTGGGTCAAAACTTCCGGGGAAACCAGCTGAAAAGCTGCTGCAGCTGCAGAAAGAGGCTGCAGGCTGCTCACTTTGCGAACTTAGAAAAACTTGCAGCCAGGTAGTTTTTGGGGAAGGCAACTTTTCCACCCGCCTGATGCTGGTAGGTGAGGGGCCGGGAGCAGAAGAAGATCGGCTCGGCCGTCCCTTTGTCGGCAGGGCAGGGCAGCTGCTTGACAGAATTTTAGCGGCGGCTGAAATTAAGCGCGAAGATGTTTACATTACAAATGTCGTTAAATGCCGCCCGCCCTCTAACAGGCTGCCTTTGCAGCCTGAAGTAGATGCCTGCTATCCGTACCTGAGGGCACAGATAGAGCTGGTAAACCCGGAAATAGTACTATGTCTCGGAGCACTGGCTACCAGGACGTTGTATGATAAAAACGCTGCAATTACCAGGGTACGCGGGCAGTGGAAAGAAAAAGACGGTCGTTGCATTTTAGCCACTTTTCACCCTGCAGCCCTGCTGCGGGATCCATCAAAAAAGAAGTTTGCCTGGGAGGATTTTAAAAAAATCATGGCGGTTTATCGCAATACTCAAAAGGAGGTAGCTGATGAGTAACGAGCTGGTCTTGGTTGTTGATGATGAAAAAACGCTGGTAAAAGCGTTGTCGTTCAACCTGGAAAAGGAAGGTTTTAAGGTTGAACAGGCCTACGATGGTGAAGAAGCGTTGCAAAAAGTATTTGACTTAAAGCCTGATATAGTGGTGCTGGATTTAATGCTGCCTGAAATTGACGGGTTCGAGGTCTGTCGGCAGATCAGGAAAAAATTAGAAGTACCAATTATCATGCTTACTGCCCGCAGTGAGGATATAGATAAAGTTTTAGGGCTTGAACTCGGTGCAGATGATTACCTAACCAAGCCTTTCAATTCCCGGGAACTTGTGGCAAGAATTAAAGCGATCCTGAGGCGCAGCACAGTCAGGGATGGGGAAGCGAAAAAAGTTATTCAAATTGGCAAGCTCCAGGTTGACCTGCTGCAGCACCGGGCCAGGATAGACGGCCAGGAGATAAACCTCACATCTAAGGAGTTTGCTCTGCTCAGTTACCTGGCGGCAAATGCCGGCAATGTTTATTCCAGGGAGCAGCTTTTAGAACAGGTCTGGGGTTATGACTACTATGGCGATGTGAGAACTGTAGACGTTCATATTCGCCACCTGCGTGAAAAGTTAGAGAAAAACCCCGGTAACCCGGAATACATTATCACTGTGTGGGGTACTGGTTATAAAGTCAGGGAGGATCATGAATGACGCGTTTTTACAGTATCCGCTTTCGTCTCACGGCAACATTTATTGCCATTATCCTCGCCGTGATGATTATTATTAGTTTTTTTCTTTATACCACTCTTGAACGCTATTACATGAATAATTTTGCCGACACCCTGGAACGTTCAGGCTTTCTTGCCTCTGAGTTTGTGGCCGGGCACCTGCGGGGACAGGTTGATTCGGTGCGGCTTAGCGCACTTGCAGAAAATATGAGCCGCCAGTCACAGGCCAGGGTTATTTTTCTTGATCAACAGGGGGTCGTCGTCGGTGATTCGATGCGGGTGGGTGGTCTTTTAAACCAGGCCTTAGATCATTCAGAAGTTTCCGCTGCCCTGAACGGAACTGTAAGCAGCAGTATAGGATTTAGCGAGAGGATTCAGCAGCCGGTGATGCAAATGGCTGTGCCGGTTCAGGAAGGTGACGGAAATGTTCTCGGCGTTGTTTTCCTGTCAGCATCTTTGGAAGAGGTTGAACGGATATTAAACGATATTCGCCGCTTTCTATTTTTGGCAACGGTTCTGGCCATGGCCATTGTCGGCGGAGGATCAATTGCCCTGGCGCGCAGGTTTACCGAGCCCCTTGAAAAAGTGACAGCTGCAGCAAGGAAAATGTCAGAAGGCAAGCTTGACCAGCATATAGAAGTATCAGCGGAAGATGAAATTGGGCGTCTTGCCAACCAATTTAATATAATGGCCAAGCGCCTGAACTACTATACCAGCAACCTGAAAAAATTCGCCGCCGATGTGGCTCACGAAGTCAGGACGCCCCTTACCACCATGGGCCTCTTGACAAAAGCCCTGAAAGAGCATGAAATGGAACCTGAGCAGCAAAAAGATTTTATTAATGATCT
>SKWE01000228.1 GCA_007129055.1 Syntrophomonadaceae bacterium | reverse complement strand
CGGCACAGTAACTGTATTTATTAGCATTTAATAAGAGGCGTAATATAATCAAACAACCGACGCGGTCGTCAAAAGCTTTTCCCCTGTAAAAACCGTCGCCTAATGGTTCACATTCTGAGTCAAAAGTTACATAATCTCCAACCTTGACATACTTTTCCGCCTCATCCCTGTTTTTAAAACCACAATCAATATACAGGGCATCTTCATCAAAAGGTTTGTTCTGCTCTCCTTTATTTTGCAGGTGAATCGGTTTTGATCCGATAACACCCTGCAGCCCTGAATACCCTACCCTGACCTTCTTGGCTATTAAAACCCTGCTATCTATGCCACCTACCTGTTTAAAGGAAAGCAGCCCCTGCTTATTAATTGAAACAACCATCAGGCCAACTTCATCCATGTGCGCTGAAAGCATAACCGAACCTTTACTGTTAGCACAGTTTTTTTGGACCAATAGATTGCCCATAGTGTCGACAGTATAATCGCATCCCGAACTTTTTATTTTGTCTATTAAGTACTGGCGAACAGGCCCTTCATTTCCGGAGACACCCCTCAGGTTAGAAAGTTCAGCTAACAAGTTTTTAGCACCTCCAGGAAATCAGCATCCACTGTACGGCAAAAGAAGCTGATTATTTTACCACAGGCAATTATATCTTCCAAATCAACCATTTCAACGGGAGTATGCATGTAGCGCAGAGGAATTGATAACAGCGCCGTGGGAATTCCGGCCCTTGAAACCTGGAAAGCCCAGGCATCGGTTGTGCTGTTGCCTGGAACAGGTTCTATTTGACAGGGCAGATAATTCGCCCTGGCTGTTTCTTCAACCTTATCAGTTAAATATGGATGCAGGTTAGGCCCAACTGCAAGCGCAGGGCCTTTCCCCAGATTAAAGTAACTGCCCTCTTTTAATCCCGGGCAATCACCGTGAGTTACATCTACAACAATAGCCAAATCCGGTTTCAAACCATAGGCTGCAGTAAGCGCTCCCCTTAAACCAACCTCTTCCTGCAGGGAAGCTATAAAATAGATGTCGGCTGCATGAATCAGTCCCGATAGTTCCGAGGCAGCATAGATCAGTGCTGCTACGCCTGCCCTGTTATCTAAAGATTTCCCTGTTATCCTGTTGTTATATTTCAAAGCAAGGGGTTGCTGATCGAACCTAACGGTATCTCCGACCGATACCAGCTCTTTAACTTTTCCCCCCGGAATTCCTAAGTCAATAAATAGTTTATCGATGGGAACTGTCTTTTTACGATCATCTTCACTTAGCAGGTGAGGTGGAGCGGAGCCAATTACACCCTTGAGAATTTTTTTTGCATCGACTTCCACTGACTGCCCGGGAAGAACCCTTGCATCCAAGCCACCGAGGGGAGAAAAACGTAAAAACCCTTCATCTTCAATTTTTGTTACCACAAAGCCAATTTCATCAACATGGGCAACAAGGGCTATAGATATTTCATGATTTGAATTGGCAGCACCTTTTTTTAAGGCAACCAGGTTTCCGAAACGGTCTTTCTTAACCTGGTCAGTAAGCTGCCTGAATATGACAGAAGCTTCTTCCACGGCAGCATCTTCACTGCCTGTGACTCCTGATGCAGAGGAAAGGCTTAATAAAGTGTCAGCTAGTTTTTCCGGATTCACCGCCGCAGATACCACCCATTATTTTAGATTAATGATCGCCGCATTTAAAGGTCACATACATGCAGTTAGCTATTCACGCAGCGCAGGTCCATTTCCTTTTAGCTGTTGCAATATTTCCCTGGCATCCCCGAACTCGGGAAGTTTACGACATAAAAGCCCGTACTCAAGACTATCTACCAGGGCTATCCAGCTTGCTTCAATAACATTTGGCGAAACACCAACGGTTCCCCAGCTCATCTGATCGTCACTTGACTCAATTAAAACCCGAACCTGTGCACCCGTACCGTCAACACCATCAATAACCCGCACTTTGAAGTCAATAAGTTTAATCTTCTTCAGGGCGGGATAAAAACCTTCAAGCGCTTTTCGAAGGGCGTTGTCAAGGGCGTTTACAGGGCCGTTACCTTCTGCAGCTGTATGAACCTGCTCTTTACCGACACGCACTTTGATTGTTGCCTCAGAATACAGCTCTCCATCTTCTCTTTTTTCAATAATCATCCGAAAACCTTCAAGTTTAAATAGCGGTGTATAGGCCTTCATCATTTTGAGGATTAAAAGTTCAAATGAACCTTCCGCACCTTCAAACTGATAGCCATAATGTTCCATTTCCTTGATCCGTCTTAATATTGCTGCCGTTTCCGGGCAATCCTTATCAAGTTTAATACTATTTCCCGTTGTTTTAAGACTGATATTACTGCGACCCGATAGTTCAGAAACAAGAATCCTGCGCTGGTTTCCCACCTGCAGTGGATCAGCATGCTCGTAAGTAGCAGGCATTTTGCTTACTGCATCAACATGAATACCGCCCTTATGGGCAAAAGCATTAAACCCCACATAAGGCTGCTGATCTGCAGGAGCAATATTGGCCAGTTCGGCTATGAAACGGGATAGTTTTGTCAAACCCTTTAACTGTTCAGGTGTAATAACTTCTATACCCATTTTTAATTGCAAATTCGGTATTATTGTGCAAAGATTAGCATTTCCGCAGCGCTCTCCGTAACCATTGATAGTGCCATGAACCTGGGTAATGCCTTCCCGGACGGCAATAAGTGAATTAGCCGTAGCCATACCTGCATCATCATGGACGTGAATGCCAAGCGGTGCCTTAATCTTTTCTTTTACCGCTGATAGTATTGTAGTTAGCTCCCAGGGCATAAGGCCACCGTTTGTATCACAAAGCACAATAACCTCAGCTCCGCCTTTTTCGGCAGCCTCAAGGGTTGCCAGGGCGTATTCGGGGTTAGCTTTATAACCGTCAAAGAAGTGTTCGGCATCAAAAAACACTTCCCTGCCCATTGATTTTAAGTATTGAATACTATCCCGGATCATGTTCAGGTTTTCTTCAAGCGTGGTTTTTAAAGCATCATGGACATGAAAGTCCCAGCTTTTCCCAAAAAGGGTAACAGTTTCAGTTTTGGCTTCAATCAGCGCTTTCAGGTTGGAATCTTCCG
>SKWE01000256.1 GCA_007129055.1 Syntrophomonadaceae bacterium | reverse complement strand
GCCACCGGTAAACCGCTTAACGGAGCGCTGCTTAGGTTATTCCGTGGTGAGAACGATCCTGTCGGGGATCCGCTTATTGAAGCCTATGCCGGGGAAGCAAGAAGCGATGAAAATGGTTCTTTTATCTTCCAGGTGCCTGCTGGTAGATACCTACTGTATGCTGCCGCCCAAATTGGCGAAATGCGCTATAAATCAAACAGCTGGGAACTTGAACCCAGGAATGGGGAAGACCATTTTCGGGTTTTTGCTTTAGACTGTGCGGTAGTTGTCAGGGGGATGATTGCTTTCAATGGCTATCAGCCTGCAGATCCACCCCAGGTTGCCTTGAAGAGGTACCCGAAGAAAGATGGCGAAGGCGCCCTGGTAAAAGTACCTGTTAATCGGGATGGAAGTTATGAGTGCCTGATTAGCTTCCAGGACCGGTTTAGTATAGTAATTGAGGAAGAAGGTTGGATGGCGATAAAAGACACGAACGATGACCAGGGTTACAAGTTAGGTGCTAATGAAGTTTTGGTGAGGGATTATGTGCTTTTCCCGCGTGAAATTGAAACAGAGATTTAAACAGTTTTAAATAGATGCTATTTTTAAAGGAGTTTTAGTCGGCAAGGAAGAATGCTTACTAATCATAAGCTGGGGTGTGATTAGATGATTGAAACAAAAATTAAACAAATTCGGGACGATTTGTACTGTGCCGAAATCCCGCTGCCTAAAAACCCTTTAAAAGCAACTAATTCATATGTCATCAGGGGAAATGAGAGAAACCTGATCATCGATACCGGAATGAACAGGCCTGAGTGCAAGAATGCCCTTTTATGGGCACTTGATAAACTTGATATTGACCTGCAAAAAACAGATTTTTTTGTCACTCACCTCCATGCCGACCACGTAGGGTTGGTTGATGATCTATCGGCAGAAGATGCTGTGATCTATTTTAACCAGCCCGATGCAGATATCCTTAACCATAAAAACCTGTGGCAGCTAGTATGCAGCCTGGCCGGTAAACATGGTTTTCCAGAAGACCTGGTCGATATGGCCATAGATTCCCACCCGGGGCAGCGCTACAGCCCTAAGAACCCTGTAGATTTTACCATGGTTGAAGAAGGGGATGTAATCGAGTGTGGAGATTACAGCTTTCGCTGCTTTGCTACTCCGGGTCATACAAGCGGGCACACCTGTCTTTACGAACCTAAGCTGAAATACTTATTTTCAGGTGACCACATCCTTGGTGATATTACACCTAATATTTCTACCTGGCTCGATGACAGCGATCCCCTGGGGGAATATTTTAACAGCCTGGACAGGGTTTATGACCTCGAAATAGAACTTGTCCTGCCCGGTCACCGCAGCCTGATTAAAGATTGCCGGACAAGAATTTTAGAGCTGAAGGAACACCACAGGATGCGCCTGGAAGAGGTACTGCAGATTTTAAACGGCAGCGCACCACTTAGCGCTTACCAGGTTGCCGCCCAGATGACCTGGGATCTTATAGCAGATAATTGGGAAGACTTCCCCCTGATGCAAAAATGGTTTGCAACGGGTGAAGCACTGGCCCATATTTGTCATCTTGAAGCTAAGGGAGAAATTAGCAGAATAGAACAGGGAAGAACGCAACTATTTATAACAAGGCAGCAAGGGGGAGAAAATAATAGGTAAGTATATTCTGGCCCTGGACCAGGGCACTACGGGAACAACAGCCATACTCTGGGATGAAGATGGGGTAGCCCGCTCGAGGGTTAACCGGGAACATAAACAATATTATCCTCAGCCAGGATGGGTTGAACATGATGCTGAAGAGATCTGGGGCAATGTACTAGGTGTTGCAGAAGAGGCTGTAAAAGATTTGGGAGCAGGTTTTAATGATATCGCTGCAATTGGAATTACCAACCAGAGAGAAACTTTAGTTTTTTGGGATAAACGCAGTGGCAAACCGATTAGCAGGGCGATTGTCTGGCAGTGTCGCAGGACTGCTGAAATGTGCAAGAAATTAAAAGAGGAAGGGCGTGAAGAAGATATTCGCGCCAAAACAGGCCTGCTTCTCGACCCTTATTTTTCCGGCACCAAGTTGCGCTGGGCCCTCGAAAACATTCCAGAGGTTAGCAAAGCTGCAGAAAAAGGGTTTTTGGCATGCGGCACCGTAGATAGTTACCTTTTATTTCGCTTGACTGGTGGAAAGGTATTTGCAACTGACTACAGCAACGCCTCACGAACCCTGCTTTACAATATTCATACCCTGCAGTGGGATGAAGAATTGCTTAATTTATTTAGGGTGCCTGTTGAAATACTACCAGAAGTATTGCCCAGCAGCCATCTTTTTGGAGATACAGACGCGGACATATTTTTTGGTGAAGCAATACCGGTAGGTGGAATAGCCGGTGATCAGCAGGCTGCTCTGTTTGGCCAGGCCTGTTACAGCCCGGGCATGATAAAAAACACCTATGGGACCGGTTCTTTTTTGCTAATGAACACGGGTGAAAAAGCGGTAGCCTCAGAAAAGGGTTTGTTAACAACTATAGCCTGGGGCATTGAAGGCGAAGTTGAATATGCCCTTGAAGGCTCTATATTTATAACCGGTGCGGCAGTCCAGTGGTTGCGTGACGGCCTTGAAGTGATTAGAGAGTCATCAGAGCTGGAAGGCCTGGCCATGGAAGTGGAAGATAATAACGGGGTTTACCTGGTACCTGCTTTTGCCGGCCTTGGCGCGCCACACTGGGATCCTTATGCACGGGGTTTGTTGATCGGCATTACCGGCGGGACAAGCAGGGCGCACTTAGCCAGGGCTGTTGTGGAAGCAATGGCTTACCAGACCAGGGATGTTCTAGAAATAATGCACCAGGAATCGAACCTGCCGATCAGGGAACTGCGTGTAGATGGTGGTGCAAGCGTAATGGATCTGCTATTGCAGTTCCAGGCTGATATTACCAGAACCATAGTACGGCGCTCAGCCACTTTTGACACAACGGCCCTTGGCGCAGCATACCTTGCAGGACTGGCTTGCGGCTTCTGGAAGAGTAAAGATGAGCTTTCTGAAAGATGGAAGCAGAGCGCTGTATTTGAACCGCAAATGGATGAGAAGCTGCGGGAAGAGCTATATTCCGGATGGCTT
>SKWE01000172.1 GCA_007129055.1 Syntrophomonadaceae bacterium | reverse complement strand
GGTCTCTTTTCTCGGGAATGGTTTAACGATATAATAAAATAGCAAATCAACCGGGAAAGGAAGTGTAGTAATGAACTGGAATAGTGAAATTGAAACAGCAATGACAGTCAGGTTGGAAAAAGAGTTTTACGAGATGCCTGAATTTGCAAACGGCATCAGAAGGGCCCCTTCCCGGGGTTTTACTTTAACCCAAAACCAGGCCGAAACGGCGCTTAAAAATGCTTTACGCTACGTTCCTGAAGAATTTCATGATCGCCTCGCTCCCGAATTTTTCAAAGAGCTTATTACAATGGGCCGCATATACGGTTACCGTTACAGGCCGCCCGGGAATATCAAGGCGAAACCTGTTGATCAATACAAAGGAAACTGCCTGGAAGGCAGGGCATTCCAGGTGATGATTGACAACAATCTTGATTTTGATGTGGCGCTTTATCCCTATGAACTGGTAACTTACGGCGAAACGGGTAAGGTATGTCAAAACTGGATGCAGTACCGGTTGATCAAAAAATACCTTGAAGCTTTGACCGATCACCAGACCCTGGTTGTTGAATCAGGGCATCCGCTTGGGCTGTTCCGCTCAAAACCTGAAGCGCCAAGGGTTATCATTACCAACTCGCTGATGGTTGGGATGTATGACAATGCCGATGATTGGAACCTGGCAGAGCAGCTGGGTGTAGCCAACTATGGACAGATGACTGCCGGGGGATGGATGTATATCGGCCCCCAGGGCATAGTTCACGGCACCTTTAACACAATACTAAATGCCGGGAGGAAAAAACTGGGTATTAAGGATGATCAGGATTTAAAGGGCAAGCTTTTTGTTACATCCGGCCTTGGCGGCATGAGCGGTGCCCAGCCGAAAGCGGTTGAGATTGCCAATGGAGTGGGTATCATAGCCGAAGTCGATTACTCCAGGATAAAAACCCGCTATGACCAGGGATGGGTTGGCCTGGTTACTGCCGACCTGGAAGAGGCATTCAGTAGAGCAAAAGAAGCGCAGCATGCAGGAAAGCCGCTTTCTGTTGCTTACCACGGCAATATTGTTGATCTTTTAGCCTATGCAGTCGAAAATAAAGAAGAAATTGATCTGCTATCCGATCAGACTTCCTGTCATGCTGCATATGATGGTGGATATTGCCCGCAGGGTTTATCTTTCGAAGAGCGGACCAGGCTGCTGAAAGAAAACAAGGCAGAATTCAGGAAAAGGGTGGACCAATCGCTCAAAGAGCATTATAGATTAATTAAAGCTTTAGCAGACCGGGGAACCTATTTCTTCGATTATGGCAACTCTTTCCTTAAGGCTGTCTATGATGCCGGTGTAAAAGAGGTTTCCCTAAACGGTGTGGATGAAAAGGACGGGTTTGTTTTCCCTTCCTATGTCGAAGATATTATGGGCCCCGAACTTTTTGATTACGGTTACGGCCCTTTCCGCTGGGTTTGCCTCAGCGGTAGGGCTGAAGATTTACAAAAGACAGACCGGGTTGCCATGGAATGCATAGACCCAGACTGCAGGGGCCAGGATAGGGATAATTATGTTTGGATTAGAGATGCCCAGAAAAATAAAATGGTTGTCGGCACCCAGGCCCGAATTCTTTACCAGGATGCGAAGGGCAGAACAAAAATAGCCCTTAGATTTAATGAGATGGTGCGTAAGGGAGAAGTGGGGCCGATCATGCTCGGCCGCGATCACCATGACGTAAGCGGAACCGATTCACCGTTCAGGGAAACAGCGAATATTAAAGACGGCAGCAACATGATGGCTGAAATGGCAGTCCAGTGTTTTGCCGGGAATGCTGCCCGCGGAATGAGCCTTATTGCCCTCCATAATGGTGGGGGCGTTGGTATTAGTAAGGCTATCAACGGAGGATTCGGCATGGTTTTAGATGGCAGTGAAAGGGTTGATTATATCTTAAGTATGGCTATGCCCTGGGATGTAATGGGTGGAGTGGCCCGGAGAGCCTGGGCCCGCAATGAAAATTCTATTACAACCAGCATCGAGTATAATATGGAAAATGCTGAAACTGACCAGATAACGCTACCCTACATTGCCAACGAAAGCCTGGTCCAAAAGGTTGTAGCCAAAGAGTTTAAGTAATATTAGTACCAGAGAAGGGAATGTTTTAATGGAAGCTACATTAATTATTAAAAATGCAACGCAGGTGGTTACTTCCAGGGGAGGCTCAAAATCCCTTCTAACCGGAAAGCACCAGGGGGAAATAACCGTTATAGAAGACGGTTCTGTTGCCATCTTTGAAGACAAAATAATTGCTGTTGGAACGACAGAAGAAGTTGAAAAAGATGTTGATCTTGTTCCTGAAACAAGGATTATTGACGCCCGGGGCATGGTTGTTCTTCCTGGTCTTGTTGATCCACACACCCATGTTGTGTTCGGCGGGTCAAGGGAACATGAACTGTCGCTTAAACTGGAGGGAGTGCCTTACCTGGAAATTTTGGCTCGCGGTGGTGGTATTCTAAGCAGCGTAGAGTCCACCAGGGCTGCTTCGAAAGATGAGCTGATCAGCAGGGGGATTAAGTATTGTCGCCAGATGCTGGCCCAGGGCACTACCACTGCTGAAGCAAAAAGTGGGTATGGATTGTCAACTGAAGCTGAGATAAAAACCCTGGAAGCTGTATTGCAGGTCGATGCGGCACAACCTGTAGACCTGGTTCCTACATTTCTTGGTGCGCATGCTATCCCCAAAGAATATAAAGGTGACCCGGACCGCTATCTCGATCTGGTCATAAATGAAATGCTTCCCCTGGTGGTGAAGAATAGCTTAGCCCGCTATTGTGATGTCTTTTGCGAAGAAGGAGTTTTTTCTGTTCAGCAGTCGCGCAGGGTCCTTGCAGCAGCACGGGATATGGGGCTGGAACTTAAAATTCATGCGGATGAAATAGTTCCCCTGGGCGGAGCAGAACTGGCAGCGGAACTTGGCGCTGTTTCAGCTGACCACCTGCTGGTTATTTCAGACCAGGGAATAAGCGATATGGCGGACAAAGGGGTCATCGGTGTTTTACTGCCCGGTACAACTTTTTATTTGAGAGAAGAACACTTTGCGCCGGCCAGGAAAATGATTGAAGCAGGCGTTCCGGTAGCGCTGGCAACAG
>SKWE01000224.1 GCA_007129055.1 Syntrophomonadaceae bacterium | reverse complement strand
TTACAGGCTTGGCCGCCCGATTAACGCCCTGGCCGGCTGCCTGCTGGTTCTTCTAAGCGCCTATGTAGCAGGTCCGGTTTCATGGTGGCCGGTAATAATGGCTGCCATTGCCGTTCTGCTGATTACTGTATCTACCAATGCCTGGAATGACTACGTAGATATTGAAATTGATAAGGTTAACAAGCCGGATCGCCCCCTGCCGTCCGGCCAGGTTGCCCCGGCCAATGCCCTGCTTTTTTCGATTGGCGGCACTTTCCTTTCCCTGGTAGCAGCGGTATTTATTAACCAGCCTGCGTTTATTATCGTTGTCGCCTCAAACATCCTGCTTTACCTTTACTCCTGGAAGCTGAAATGCTCGGTGTTGTGGGGCAATATTGCCGTTGCAATTATTACAGCCCTTTGCGTAATATTCGGCGGCGTAGCGGCAGGCAATATTCAACCTGTTATAACACTTTCCGTGACCGTCTTTTTCGCCATTCTGGGCCGTGAAATACTTAAAACAATGGCTGATTACGAGGGCGATTTTAAGGAAAACTGCAGAACCATAGCTGTTGCCTGGGGTAAAAAAAAGGCGCGCACTTATGTACTGATTTTCCTGGCAATCTCCATAGTGATGATTATAGCTGTTTACTTCATTGAACAATACAGACTTGCTTATTTACTGATTTCGCTTATCCTGGTTTGTCCGGTAATAATTTATGTGGCGTTAAACTCCAAAGCGACCATGTCCGATAAAGAACTGGAAAAATCAAGCACGATAATGAAATATGTATTTTTTATCTGGTTTTTAGCTGTCGCTTTAGGCGCAGGTTAGTTGATGTAATTACTTTTCTTCCAGGTTTATTCCCGCCTTTGTTACCAGTGAAACTGATTTCCTGCCGTCCATTAAAACGGTAACCGGTTCCTGGAACCTGATATGGCGCAGGTATTCTGATTCCTTCTCTGCTGGAAAAGATGATAGATAGTCGAAGTTGACGAAAGCATCATCACTGCGCTTTGATACCGTAACATAACCGATATTCATGGAAGTTATATTATGGAAAAAGTGGCTTCCCAGCGAAGCATCAACATTAAAATCTTTTAAACCTGCTTCTACAATTACCCTGGCTTCACTGATAGCTGACCAATCAACAGGGATACCCAGGAAAGGATCGCTGGAACCCCATCTGCCAGGGCCAATCAGGATGTAGCGTGCCCCGTTTTTCTTCATTTCAGCATTAATGGCATATATTTCTTTTGCAATTAACCTGGTCTGCATTTTGTTAAATCTTTCAGGCACTACATAAACAATATCCCTGACACCCTCGATTATTCCGTTTCCCATACCCCTGTCCGAGTATAGCAGAAGCTCATCTTTTTCCACGGCGCTGGTATTAACAACAGCGCTTTCAGTGCTTCTTACCAGCGGTTTTACCTGCAGGATATAGAAATATACTTTACCCGCGTCGTCTTTATTTAAATCAACTGAGAATTCAATTTCAACCGGCGTTCCCAGGGCGCTGCGCATAATTTCAAGCAGCCTTTTAAGCGTAGATGCCAGCGGCACCTGGTCATACTGCAAGATATAGCTGAAGTCAATGATCCTGGGCCCACTGCTATGCAGCCCTGGCTTGACAGTGTTAGCAGAGGCATCGTAAACCGAAGCGCTTGAATCTAGCGTTCCCTGTTCTTCAGCTGTTGACATGGGGAGTTTTTCCAGGGTGGAATTGACTCCTTCGGTCAGGTCGACATTGTTATACATGGTATTTAAGGCATAAAAATACCTCTGGGAGTTTTGCAGTAAATCTTTAATGGTCATCATGTTCATTTTAGGATATTTAGGGCAAAACCGAAATGAACTTTCTCCATCAACTACACTTTTTCCGAGTCCCACGGCCAGCAAGGCTATGCCGTCTTCCGATTTCATGTGTGAAAAGGGATAATAGTTATATGACTGGGCCACCCCGCTCAAGTGGGGATAAAAATGATTGCCATATAAATTTCCAACCAGCTCCTGGATGATAACCGCCATTTTTTCTTCTTCAATAGAGTGATTTATGGAATCGAAATAGCTCCTGGCCAGGGGGGCAAAAACCGACGCATAAACCATTTTAATTGCTGTTTCAAGCTGCTCCAGCCTTACTTCAGGATCGGGATGGTTATTTGGCAGATAATAAGTTTCATAAATACCGGAAAACGGCTGGGAAAGGCTGTCTTCAAAAAGCCCGGAGCTTCTGACTGCCAGCGGGCATTTCATATGATCAAGCAGTTTTCTTAACCTCTGGGTCAGTATTGAAGAAAATTTTAAACCGGAAAATATTTTTCTGGTATCACTTTGTTCATTTTCGTTTTCGACAAATTGACAGTAGTCCAACTGTTCCAGGATGTTTTCAAATTCATCTGTTCCAACAATTACTGTTTTGGGAATAACAACATTAATATCCGCCATTAACCCTTTAAATTCCGGTTTTTGCAGAATATATTCGGTAAAGGCAATGCCCCTTCCCTTACCTCCCACCGAACCGTTGGAAATGCGCATCAGGTAGGATTTTTCCCTGAATGCAGCTTCAGAAAAGGCCGATATGGAATCCCTCTTTTTTTCCAGCCATCTTTCCCGTAACACGCTTTTAATAAATGTCCTGATCTCTTCGTGTCCGTTAAAATCCTCTGCCCTTGCCATTTTTAGTTTAAGGGCGCTTTTTATTTCACCTTTTGCCATAAACCAGGTTGAAAAATCATTGCGTTTGCTATGGTAAGCGATCGTTTCACCGGGAACAGTATCCAGCAGGGTTTCGAATTCCTTCATGTAGCGGGCTTCTGCTACCACCTTACCTGACCTGTCCCTGAATAAGAAATTACCGAATCCGAGATGCAGGTGAAAAAAGTCTATTAAATCCTTTGTAAGATTGGTAGAGTTTTTATTGACATATGAAAGGTTATTATCTTCACAAAACAGCCTGTTCTCCATATCTGATGACTGAACCAGGATGGGAATTGAAAGTTTTTTTTCTATATGTTTTACAAGTTTTTTCCCTGCGTCCGGATCAGATTGTCCGTTCATAGGATATTTCACATCGGTAATTACACAAAGCATGTAGTCGTAATACTTCTCATACAGCCTGACCGCCTCTTCGTAGGTAGAGGCCA
>SKWE01000266.1 GCA_007129055.1 Syntrophomonadaceae bacterium | reverse complement strand
TTGATTTCTCCATACAGGTCATCTACCTGGCCTTCTGCCGGGCGAACTTCTACCTCCGGATCTACTAGCCCCGTGGGCCTGATGATCTGTTCAACTATCTGCGAGCTGTGCTCAAGTTCCCAGGGGCCCGGCGTAGCAGATACCAGGATGGCCTGGTTAACCAGGGTTTCAAATTCTTCGAAACGCAGGGGGCGGTTATCCAGGGCTGATGGCAGCCTGAAACCATGCTCGACAAGGGTGCTTTTCCGTGAATAATCCCCGCGGTACATACCGTTGATCTGGGGGATAGTAATATGCGATTCATCAATTACCATCAGCATATCTTCAGGGAAATAATCGAGCAGCGTTGCCGGGCGGCTGCCTTCCGGGCGTCCGTCCAAATGGCGCGAGTAATTTTCAATCCCACTGCAAAAACCGATCTCCTGCATCATTTCAAGATCAAAATTAACCCTTTGCTCCAGGCGCTGTGCTTCTAACAGCTTATCTTCTCTCCTGAAATAGGCCAGCCTTTCCTGCAGCTCAGCTTCGATATCGGTAATGGCCCTTTGAAGCTGGTCGGGAGCTGTTACATAGTGCGTGGCCGGGAAAATAGCCGCATGGCTGCGCTCTGCCGTGACTTTACCGCTCACCAGGTCAATTTCCCGTATCCGTTCAATTTCGTCGCCAAAAAGCTCCACACGCAGAGCCGCCTCGGAATAAGATGCCGGGATAATTTCCAGAACATCTCCCCTGACCCTGAAAGTTCCGCGGTGAAAATCTATTTCATTGCGCTGGTAGTGTATATCAACCAGGCGCTCTATGATCTGGTCGCGGCTCATCCCGCTGCCTGTACGCAGTGAAAGAACCTGGTCCATGTATTCTGCAGGCGACCCAAGCCCATAAATACAGGAAACAGAAGCGACCACTATTACATCCCTGCGCTCTAACACAGCACTGGTTGCCGAGTGACGAAGCTTGTCAATTTCATCGTTAATCGAGGAATCTTTTTCAATATAAGTATCGCTCTGCGGCAGATATGCTTCAGGCTGGTAATAGTCATAGTAGCTGATGAAGTATTCTACTGCATTGTCCGGAAAGAGCTCCTTGAATTCGCTGCAAAGCTGGGCAGCCAGAATTTTATTAGGAGCCATCACCAGGGTGGGCCTCTGGACCTGTTCGATAACATGGGCAATGGAAAATGTTTTACCAGACCCTGTTACGCCCAGAAGGGTCTGGTATGGCCAGCCCCGGCGCAGTCCCTGCACCAGGGCTTCTATGGCTTCCGGTTGATCCCCGGATGGTATATAGCTAGCCTGAACTTTAAGGCCACTGTCAACAGACAAGGGCTGCACCTCCCGACAGGTGGCAAAGTAATAATCGTTATTAATTATACCATAATCAAAAACCGATTCCCGTCTCAAATATGATCATAAAAAGACCAATTGCCACAAAGAGAAGGGCTGAACCAATTCTGATATAGCGAGGATCCAAACGGGCTATAAACTGGCTGCCAAGGTAGACGGCCAGTAGATGATTTATAAAAAGCGCCAGCATAGCCCCGGCAAATATAGCCAGGGGATTGCCAAGGCTTGCAGCCAGGAACATGGCAGCCAGCTGCGTTTTATCACCAAACTCGGCAAAAAAAATCATGGTCAGGGTTTGAAAAAAGCCGGCTTTTCCCTCGCATACTTCGTGATGTTCTTTCTTGCGGTAATAGGTGAAAACACCAACAGCGATAAAAAAGATTCCCGAAAGAATGGCTACAAGGGTATGAGGCACATAGGAAGCCACAATTCCCCCCACGCCCACGGCAAGCCCTACCACAACAGCAAAAGCAAGCATGGCACCTGCAAGAACCTGCAAGGGTGGATAGCGACAGGCCATGGTAAGGGTAACCAATTGGGACTTGTCCCCGAATTCAGCTACAAAAACAGCAAGAAAAGCAGCTACTGCCGCTGCTATCACAGGATACACCTCTTTTAAAATGCATTCAAATCATATAATTTCAGGCCACCGGTGATTTCACAGGGCCTTCCTCTAGGCTGTAACTATTTAAACTTGCAGCATCAATTATAATCTCTACCGATCAGCTGCCAGTTTTCCTCATAATCCTATCCTTTAACCTTCTGAACCGGCCCAGGGGATCAGGCTTTTTGATCTCCAGGTAAACCGGTGAATCAGGAGCAGGTACCGGTATCAGGCCCAGCGCAACACTTCTATGCAAAGCAGAAGAAGGGTATTGTGATTTTAGCCTGTTTCGGAATGAATCTTCACCACCCGCATGTACGGCCGGGGTCTTCTTGAAGACGATTGAGAACTCTTCACCATCACGTAAACCTTCAACCAGGACCATAAAGTAGCTTTCTTCGATCATACTGACCAATTCACGGTTGCCTTGCACGTTCTGTCCGTTGACTTTCAAAATGAGATCGCCTTCTTTAAACCCCGCTTTTTCAGCATCGCTTTCCGGCAGGACCATCATCAACTTAACCCCGTTTTCCGGTTTTTCATAATATGGACTGCTTGCCTTTTCCTGCTTCTTGCCATAAAGGATCAGCACTTCATGACCCAAAGGAGCAAACAAAACTCCCGGTATAACCAGCCAGGTCATATATTCTGAACCGAGTGCTATCACCAGTAAAACTACACTGTAAACAGCAAGCCATTTTGCTGAGAAGTGTGCCCGCTCTTTCGGTTTGGAAGAAAAGGCAATATCAGCATAGCCAAGTCCCGCTGCAACGGGAATGATCATATATTGCAAACTCTGACCCTCGGCCGGCTGTAAAACAGATTGCAAAATAGGCCACCAGTCAGGCATACTTACACCTGTTATTTCAGCCTGGGATACCAGTGTAACCATCAGCGCCACCAGGGGCAGGGGCCAAAAGCGCTGCAGGGAAAAAGCGCCTATCACCTTGCCATTTTCTGATTTAATATACATTGGGCTGCTGCCGCGATCTCCATGAACGTAAATCAAAAGCGCTTCTACAAGATGCAGAAGCCCGATTAAAACCAGCAGAGCTGGGATGTGGACTCTAAGCAAAGAAGCTAAGATAAAGTTATTTGCCAGTTCAGGCAGCAGTGGGACCAGCAGGTGGCGGCTTAATAAGACCGTTGCTGCCACAATACCCCCGGCGTATGAAAAACAT
>SKWE01000195.1 GCA_007129055.1 Syntrophomonadaceae bacterium | reverse complement strand
GACATCATTACTACCGAAAAACCAGTTGAAAGCCCATTCCATTTTTCTGAGCCATTCATCTTCACCTGTCAGGACAAATGCCTGGTAGCAAGCATCTACCAGGGCTGCAGCATCTACAGGTTGCTGATCATAACGGGCTTTTTCTATATTTCTCCTGAACCATCCATCATTACCTACCAACGAAAGGTGCCCTCCTTCAGGGTTGGCTTGAATATCAATCAACCACTGCAGGCTCTTTAGGCCGGTATCAAACATCTCCTCGAGGTTAAGGTAGTTTCCTGTAACTATGAGAGCTTGTGAAATACGGGCATTGTCATAAGCAACTATATCCTCGCACCAGTACCACTGTTCATCTGCATTTGCTTTGAACAGCTCCATTATTTTTTCGCAGAGCTCCTGCATGATTTTCCTAACCTTGGTATCCCCCCCAAAACGGCGTAAATAATAATTAGCCCCAATGGCAGAGAAAGCCCAGGCCCGCGGAGAAGTAAATGATAAAAGAACATCAATTATATCTTTGTAAAGACGGGTAGAAAGGCCCAGCAGTGCATCGTTGGGCGGGTGGGCAATTAAATAACCCAACGCCCAGACTACCCTGGCATGACTATCTTCGGACCCCATATCCTCCAACCAGTTCCGGTTGTAGTCCATAAAATTCCGCATCCGGTTATTTTCTTCATTATATGCGTGGTACAAAAAAGCAAGGTATCTTTTTGCAAGGGGTATAACCCCTTCATCTTTAAATAGGCGCCAGTTCATAACAGCTGCAATCAGGCTGCGGGCGTTATCATCGGAACAGTAGCCGTGATTCCTGTCAGGAACCGAAAATACGGCATGCTGCAGCAAACCCGTGTCATCTGTCAAATGACGTAAGTGCTTTAAACTGATGTCCGGCAATATAGCTCTTTCTGTAACATCCGCGCTCTGAACAGTTTGTGAGAACATCTCGCTGTAGCTAAAGCGAGCCTGTTCGAATGCAGCAGCATAACTGCGTGCCACCTCTTTCCAGATCATCTGGCGTCCGTACTGGTAAGAGTTTTTTCGCATCTTATTGCGCAGAGCTTCATCGCTTAACAGGCTAATAACACTCTCTGCCAGTGATTCACTATCACGGAATGGAACCAGGCATCCTCTCTCTTCCGCTAATAGCTCTTCTGCATAAATATATGGTGTTGAAACAATGGCTTTGCCACAGGCCAGTGCATAGGCCAGGGTACCCGAGGTGATTTGATCCCGGCCGAGATAAGGTGTTATGTAAACATCAGTTGCCACCAGGAACTGGACCAGTCTTTCCAGGGAAACATACTGGTTATAAAAAGCTACATTGTTCTCAAGTCCCTTATCATGGACCATTTTTTCAAGAGAATGCCGGTATTCCTCACCATGGCGTCTTTTAACTTCGGGGTGCGTTGCCCCCAGAATAATATAAAGAGAATCGGGATGGACTTCCACAACCTTTTCCATCGCTTCCACAGCATACTCAAGCCCTTTGCTGGGGCTTAATAGTCCGAAGGTAAGCAGCACTTTACGTCCTTCAGCCTGAAATTGATCTTTATAATACGAAGAATCGAGGAAAGGCACGTCAGGTGCGCCATGAGGGATTAATAGTATCTTTTCATCCGGTATACGATATACGTTAGACAGGATATCAACGGCTGCCTGGGCCATGACTACAACCGCTACTGACTGCTCACAAATCCGCATCATGGTCTGTCTCTGTCCGGGAGAAGGGTTCTCGAGAACTGTGTGAAGTGTTGTTACAACAGGCTTTTTCAAACCGGCAAGCAGGTAGTTGATGTAATTGCCATCTTCCCCACCAAATATGCCATACTCGTGCTGTACTGAAACCGCATCAACGGGGGAATGATTAATAAAGTCAGCTGCACGCTGGTAATCATTGCGATGTTGATCTCGGATATGAAAGGTTACTTCTCGGCCGTAATTATAAGTCTCCTTGTTGTTGTTTAGCGCTATCACTTCAAAATTAGTCTGCTCCCTGTTAATCTCACCATCACTGTAAAGGCCTTTCAAACTGTTCAATACATCAGAACAAAAAGTTGCTATCCCACATTTCCGGGGAGGGTAAGTAGATATAAATGATACTTTCACCGGGTGTAGAATTTTCCCTGGATACATATTATTCACCTCAACCTTATTTAATTATTCGAACTTAAGATAATATTTTCTTGTAGGCTTCTATGTAGCGATCGACCATTAAGTCTACCGTAAAATTTTCTTCAACCCGGTTACGACATTTTTTGCGGTCTATCGATTTCAGGCAGGTCAGTGCATAGCGGGCTTGATCAAGGTCATCAACCAGAAAACCTGTTTCATTATCTATGATTAATTCTGGCATTGAACCCCTGTTAAAGGCTACAACAGGAGTACCGCAAGCCATCGATTCAATCACGCTAAGGCCGAATGGTTCATCAAAATTAATCAGGTGCAGCAGGGCAAGTGCGCCGCCCAGAATATCTCCCTTATCATCAGGACCAACCGGTCCCACATAACGAACATTGTCGCCATCCAGGTATGGGCTTACATAGCGGTCAAAGTAAGTCTGGTCCTGGATGATCCCCGCAATAACCAGCGGCAGGCCGACCTGCTTAGCCAGGCGAATGGATTCATAGACCCCCTTGTCATGGTGTATACGCCCGAAAAAAAGCAAATATCTCTCAGGTGTTTCCCTGTAAGGGTATAGCTTCACCGGTATCCCATGATGAATAGTAGCAGCATATTCGAGGTTTGGATGCCTGTCTGAGTCGCTTATAGCGATATAATGAGCCTTGCCATTATATTTTTCGAAAACCGGCAAAATCTTAGGCGAAGAAAACCCGTGAATTGTTGTAACTACAGGAGTCTCAACGAGGCCTGAATAGCTGAGGGGCAGAAAATCAAAATTATTGTGGATGAGATCATACTTTTCTGCTTCCTCAAAAAGTTTGGAAATATGCAGGCACTCCCAAACCTTGGGATCTAATTCTTCATCTTCAGACCAGGGCCGGGGCGCCACTGCTTGCAGCCTGGCTTTCGTTACAGAGTCTGCAGTAGCATATAAGGTTACATCTACTCCCCGGTCAACCAAACCTTCTGTAAGCATACTTACAACCCACTCCCAGGGGCCATAATGCCGGGGTGGAGTCCTCCATGAAATAGGAGATAACATGGCTATTTTCATCGTATTTAAACCCTTTACAGTAACATATAATAGTTGCCTGGGAATATATAATAGTCACCAAGGCAATTATTAATATAATTCGCTATTCTCATAGCGAATCCTGCATTTAAGTTAAGCGTTAACTAAAGAAGAAGCGTTTAATCTGTTCAAAATTGCCTTTAACCATGTCTGAACCTTTCAATATACCCATATGGCCCGGCAAAAGATATTCAACATTTTGCAGGCTTGAAAGCTTATCAACACTTTGACCCAAAACGCTCATATCGCCACCAGGCAAATCAGCCCTGCCTATGCTGCCTGCAAAAATTGTATCACCGCTGATCAACGCTTTTTCGTCAGGCAGATAGAAACAGACACATCCCGGTGAGTGCCCTGGAGAATGTATAACTTCAATATTATCTTCTGATTCGGCAATCGGGCCCTCCTCAAGGTAAAAATCAGGTTTCAGGGATAGCATTTCTTTGCCTGTTCCAGAAGCATAATGCTGCGCTATCGCTTCCAGAATAAATTCATCTCCCTGGTGTATGCCAAAAGTTGCTTTACTCTGTTTACGCAACAGGCTAACCGCTTCAACGTGGTCCGGATGACCGTGGGTGCAAAGTATTATATCGATATCACTGAAACTAAAACCATCGCTTGCTAACTGGCTGTTCAACATTTCCAAACAACTTTCATTGAAATCATTATAAATATGCCCCGGATCGAAAAGCACTGTCTGCTTTCCTTTCAATAGATAGCTGTTACAATTGTTTGCTCTACCCTGCCAGGGGTAATGGTAAAGCTTCTCGCTTAACTGCATAAGAGCAAGCAACCTCCTTTAGTGTTTTAAATATAGTCATTATGATATCATAAATTGCTAGTAAATCGTTACATACATTAATGCAAACAGGAAGCGCTGGAGATACTCCCGCGCTTCCTGTTTCTGTCAACCTCCGCCGACCGGGGGGAAAACCCCCACCCGATCACCATCCTCGAGAGAATGATCGGGTGGCCTGCTTTTATGTCTGATAAACGCCTTTTTAACTTCGCCTTCCTCAATACCCACTTTTCTGTAGAGATCCTCCAGGGTTGCCCCATCAGGAAGCTCCACCTTGAAAGGTTCCCTGCTACCCTCTTCAGGGTGATAGCGGGTTAAGGTAGCATAAAGAGTAACTGTAACTTCCATCGCAATTAGTCCCAGAAAGAATCAAGTTCTTCGTCTGTCACATCCCAGACATGGTTGTGCGGCGGAAGTTTTTCATACTTCATGAATTCAGGAATTCGGTCAGCTTCTTTACCCAATCCTGCTTTCATGTTAAACGCTCTTTCTGTTCTCAGGATTTCATCACCAATCCTGCCCACATCATCAGCGGTATAATCGGTTCCGAGCATACCGTTCGTCGTCTCTACGACACCTTCGAAACCGCTGGGGATATCAAGGATTGGAAAAGCGATAAAGATGCAGTAGCCAGCAGCATCAAGAAATGCAGTGGCATCCTGCAGCCCTTTTGATAGGCCAACTTTACCTTTAGTTTTAAGCGGATCTTCTGAACCACCGACAGACATGATTTCCGGAGCAATGGTGTAACCGGCAGTATGGTCGGCACCCATGGTTGAAGTGGCATATGTAACGCCAATACCCTTGACTGCACGCGGTTCGTAAGCAGGCATTCCCTGGCGCTTAACAGTTGGAATTCGTGTTATGCCATAAGCTTCACCGGTAAACTGGGTTCCCTGGCCCAGAATATGGCCCAGGGGAGAACCCTTGTAGAGCTCTTTCAACAGGTTGATGGCAGCCGGGCCATCACCAAATTCAGCCAGGCCGGCTTCCATTGCCACACCAATCATACAACCGGCTTCTATAGTATCAATACCAAGATCGTTGCAAAGCCAGATCAGTTCGGCAACATGATCGAGGTTATCAATACCGCAGTTTGCACCCAGTGACCATAGCGACTCGTATTCTACGGATGAAACATGTTCACTTCCGTCTTCTTTTGCATAAACTGTCGAACAGTTAATGATACAACCGGGATGGCAGCGGTGGCCCATTGTTCCAGCACCGCCGCGCTTTTCAGCCGCTTCGGCCAGCGCTTCACCACTGATTTTGCTTGCCCCTTCAAACTCCCCGGAACTAAAGTTCCTGGTAGGCAGACCTCCTGCTTCATTTAAGATGTTAATCAAAACTGCGGTTCCGTAGCTGTTCAGCCCGCCGCCTTTCTTCGTAACGTCGTGTGAAAGGATTGCATCGGCCAGTTTCTTCTGTCCCGACCTGAGCAGTTCTTCATTGGCAGGCTTAACTCCGGGAGCATCTGTATCATCAAGCACTATTGCCTTCAAACCCTTGCTTCCCATAACAGCTCCGAGTCCACCACGTCCAGCATAACGGGCTGCACGTCCTTCGGGGTCATTAAAGGCAAGGCCGGCCATAGCCATCTTCGCTTCTCCTGCAGGGCCGTTAACTACGAAAGCTTTCTTTTCGCCAAATTTGTCCCAGATCATATTGCCGGACTCGTAAGCACCTTTTCCGACAAGCTCATCGGCAGGAAGAAGTTCTCCTCCATTGATGTCAAGCTTCAACGTCCACTGTTTGCTATCAGTCGGCAAACCTTCAACAACGATCGCAGCATAACCCATACGGGCCAGGTTTTGAGAAAATGGTGTCCCTGCATTAGATTCTTTAATACCACCGGTCAAAGGCGACTTACCTCCAACGGAAATACGACCGGAGTTCGGTGCACGGGTTCCCGATAAAAAGCCGGGTGCAAATACCAGTTTATTATTCGGGCCCAGGGGGTGACAATCGGCAGGCACTTCATCACTTATCATCTGAGAAGATAACCAGCGTCCACCCATTCCCTTATACTTTTCCGGTAATTCTTCTACAGTTACCTTTTTCTCTGTCATGTTCACACGAAACAGTTTACTCATCCAAACTCCTCCTTATTTGAAATGTATTTTGGGATACTTTACCTTTTGAAACAAACTGCTACCGCTTTTAAATTATATCATAATGCCGAATTCTCGGTCAATTAATCCTGATATAATTTTGCAGTTTTCAAAGTTTAAACTATAGTGAAATATATTGAGTGAATTAGTTAGATAAATAGCATTCTGACCAGGGCAATAAGTACCATTCCGGAAAGAACAGTGATAAAAAGGTTACGAGTATAAATTGCGATAATAAAAACCGGGATGGAAACCCAAAAAGCAGGATTCATGTTGAAAGAAAAATTTAAGCTGCCCTCAGTCGTAAATAGAGCAGGGGCCAGTAAAGCTGCCAGTACCGCTACAGGCACATATGAAAGCCATCTCTCAACCGGGGCAGGCAGTGAACACCTGGTTAGAAGCAAAATAGGCAGAACTCGCGGTATGAAGGTTACCAGTGACATTAAGAATATCAGTAAAACCAGGTCAGACAAATCAGTGTTCCTCCGCTTGGTCTGGTTCACGGTGTGTTAATACACCAGCCGTAGCTGCAATAACCGTTGCCAATATAATATAAAGCTGGTTCATACCGGCCAAATAGAATAAAAGTCCAAGCAGTGCAGCAAAAGCGGCTATTGCAAGATGGCGATAATTTTCAATCTGCATAACCAGCAGGGCGATAAACATTGCCGGCAGGGCAAAATCAATTCCGAATGCAGCTATATCTAAGTCAATGCTGCTGCCCAACCAGGCACCAAGAATAGAACCAAGAACCCAGGCCAGGTGTGCAGATATATTCAGGGCAAAAAGTTCAGTTATTGGAGGTACACCATGTTCGCGTATATAGCTTGAATGTATGGCAAATGATTCATCTGTAATTTCATAACTGAACAGGATAAGCTGCCACGTTTTTAATTTTCGCAAATGAGGAGCAAGGTAAGCGCTCATCAGCATATGACGTAAGTTTACCAGGAAGACTGTTGCAGTTATTGATGCAATACCAACCCCGGCTCCGATTAAACCAACTGATATTAGTTGCGAAGAACCTGCAAAAATAAAAACAGACATGGCTGCGGCCGCTGATGCGCTTAATCCTGCTGTTGAGGCTAAAACTCCAAAAGCCAGTCCGATTGGAAGATAACCGAGGATAATCGGAACAGCCCTGACCGTGCCGATCAGGGCTTGTTTTTTTATTTCTCCATCTATAACACCAAAAATCAATTAATCACCTTTTTGGAATAACTTGTAAACTGTATCGCCTTCCCTAACTTTACCTTTTATCTTCAGGCCGACCAGGTCGCCCGCCTCAGCTGAATCGATGTTTTGGTGTTCTACCTGCATTGATTTTACATCCTGTTCAATGTCTGTGGTTGAGCCTATCACAGCAATTTTTTCCCCGGCTTTCAAAGGCTTATCAAGTTCTAAGATTGCTACACCGATTTTACTGTAATAATGGGTTACCCGGCCGATTACCTGTCGTTCCATGGCGCATAACACATCCTTTCGGAATATTTAAAAATATTATTCGCCATCTGGAAGCTGTTTCCTGCAATATGTCCTAAAATTCAAAGAAAACTTAAAAAATAGCTAGATATATTTATCAATCTTTTCAGTAAGAGCTTGCTTGTTCATTGCTCCGGTAAAGCTATCTATAACATCTCCGTCTTTAATTAAAAACATGGCGGGAATACCCATGACTTCATACTGCTGAGCCAAATCCGGATTTTCATCCACATTAACCTTAACCACTTTAAGGCGGCTGTCATTGTCGCTTGCGACTTCCTCCAGAACAGGCCCAAGCATTTTACAGGGACCACACCATGGTGCCCAAAAATCAACCAAGACGGGTATATCTGATTTTAGTACCTCATTTTCAAATTGCGATTCACTAACTTCAATAACCAATCCAGCCATTTAATGTTCCTCCTTCACAGGTATGGGCCTCTTTAAAAAGGCCAGTTTAGCTTAATTCTACACCAGCACTGTTAGAAGGGTCAACCTAACTTACCTGGTTATTTCCCAATAATTTTCAAATATACATCTAAATCCTTAAAAATATTTTTATAACAGACGAAGGCCTTTTTCCGTGAAAGCTTTACGGGCTTTGCTGTACTCACTTGAAGTTATCCTGCGGTTTAAAACAGGATACTGACCGGCCAGGTAAGCGGGATAATACTGGGCCATAACATTTATTGCGCAGTTTGGTGAAATCTCATCTTTTAAGAATCGCGCCATTTTTTCACTGCCGGCAATATTGCCCGGTAATACAAGATGTCTGATAAGTAAACCTTTACAAGCAAGACCGTCAATTCCTGTTTCCAAGTCACCTACCTGCCGCTGCATCTCTTTTAAAGCTTCTCTTAGGCGGGTAAAATAATCGTCAATTCCGGAATAGAGCCTGCCTTCCTCATCTGAAGCATACTTTGCATCCGGCATGTATATATCAACCAACCCTTCAAGCAGTTTTAAGGAATTCAAAGATTCATATCCGCCACAGTTATATACCAGGGGTATTGAAAGCCCTTTCTTTGTCGCCTCGAAAAGTGACATAACTATCCCATAAAGATAGGGTGTTGGGCTGACAAGGTTGATATTACTGCAGCCGCGCTTTTGCAAAGATAGCATAGCTTCAGCCAGTTCATCTTCAGAAAATATTGCTCCCCTTTCCTCACCCCTGCTTATCGTCCAATTCTGACAGTAAACACATTCAAGGTTGCAATTAGTAAAAAAAATGGTGCCTGAACCACCGCTACCGACAAGTTCCTTTTCCTCACCAAAATGAGGCCCAATACTACTGATAATTATTTCACCTGCAGCCCCGCATTGCCCTTTAATCCCGGTCAGGCGATCTACACGGCAGTTTCTGGGACAGATTGTACAGCTCTTCATCATCTTCTTCAGCATATCAACGCGCTTTAAAAATTCATTTTCAGGTATGGCAAGATAGGCCGGTTTTCTTTCTAACCCTGAACCATTATTTTTAGATCTATAATTGGAAGATCGCACCCGCATTCACACCTCCTGCAATACTATTATAAAATAAAGATTACACTTTGTAAGCTGTGTATTAAGAAATAGCAGCAGGAAAGCAAATGCAGCAGTCTAATACAGCCGATGCCTGTCCCTAATTCGCATATGGCAATCGGGAAGCAATTGTTATAGAATAGTTATGGTCATGAATTAATGCGGCTGTTAAATTGCTGCAAAAAAAGGAGGATGCAATGATGATCAAGCAGATATCTGTATTTCTCGAAAATAAGTCGGGACGCTTAATCAGGGTAGCCCAGGTGCTGGGCAACGCGAAAATTAATATTCGCGGCCTCTCTATCGCCGATACATCAGATTTTGGTATTTTACGGATGATTGTGGATCAGCCGGATAAAGCAATTAAAGAACTGAAAGATAATGGCATTATGGCAACAGTTACAGAGGTAATAGCCATGGAAGTGCCGGATACTCCGGGTGGGTTAGCCACTGTCCTTGGCTACATGGAAGAGGCAAATATTAACATTGAATATCTTTATTCATTCATTGAAAAACCAACCAGCAATGCAATAATAATGATGCGCGTGGAACGTATTGAAGATGCCCTTGAAGTTTTAAAAAAGAATAATGTCCCCATTGTCGGTGGCGAACGCATCTACAGTTTCTAAACGCAGCCACAGGAGTTGAACTACATGCAGAACGATTTTTTTAACCTGGAAGAACAGAAAACAAGACAGTTGGAAGGTTTTCAGGACGCAGTAAAACATGCCTATGAAAACAGCCCATTCTATCGCCGCACATTTGATGAAAACAATATACAGCCGGAAGATATTAAAGAGTTAGAAGATGTTGTAAAAATTCCTTTTACCCGAAAAAGTGACTTAAGGGAAGCATATCCTTACGGAATGGCAGCCGTTCCCCTGGAAAAGATATTACGTATTCATGCCTCATCAGGGACTACCGGCAAGCCCATAGTTGCTGGCTACACAAAAAAAGACCTTGAATTCTGGGCAGAAGGTGTTGCGCGGATATGTGAAATGGCAGGTGTTAAACCATCTGATATTGCCCAGGTATCTTTCGGCTACGGCCTCTTTACCGGGGGTTTCGGCCTGCATTACGGGCTTGAAAAACTGGGCGCTACAGTTGTGCCTTTTTCCAGTGGCAACACTGAGCGCCAGTTGACACTGATGAAAGATTTCAAGACCAGTGTCCTGGTTTGCACCCCCTCTTTTGCTATCTATATGTCTGAAGTAGCCCGCGAACTTGGTTATGAACCTTCAGAATTCGGTTTGAAAATCGGCCTCTTCGGCGGTGAACCCTGCTCTGAAGCAATGCGGGAAGATATTGAAAAACAATGGGGTTTAAAAGCAACAGTCAACTACGGATTAACGGAAGTAATCGGCCCAGGTGTATCCGGAGAGTGCACTGAATCCAGGGGAATGCACATCCTGGAAGACCTATACTATCCGGAAATAATTAACCCGGAAACCGGGATTACACTTCCGGCCGGGGAAAAGGGAGAACTTGTCCTTACCCCGCTTTTCAAAGAAGGCTTCCCCATCATTCGTTACAGAACTGGGGATATAACCCGCCTCATACCTGAAACCTGCCCCTGTGGTAGAACGACGCGCCGCATGGATTACATTACCGGACGCAGTGATGATATGATCATCATTAAAGGTGTAAACATCTTCCCATCGCAAATTGAAGAAGTTTTAGCCGGTTTTCGTGAAGTATCACCGCATTACAGGCTTGTGCTGCATAAACAAAAAGGCTTTATCAAGGATCTGGAAGTCCAGGTGGAGCTTACCCCGGAAGGATTTTCTGATCGCTTTAGAGAATTAGAAGCGCTTGAAGGGCGCATCCGCAGACACCTGCGTTCAACTCTTTCCCTTGCGCCGCGCATCAAACTAATGGAACCAAAATCACTTGAAAGAACCACCGGTAAGGCAAAAAGAATTTTAGAAAGTGAGGAGTTATAATTTGACGGATAACCGAATTATTATGACCGGCAACGAAGCTATAGCGCTCGGGGCCTATGAAGGTGGAGTAACGGTCGGTACAGCTTATCCCGGGACACCGAGCACAGAAATACTGGAGAATCTCGGTCAATACCCGGAAGTGAGCTGTAACTGGTCAGCCAACGAAAAGACAGCCCTGGAGGAGGCGATAGGGGCATCTATGGAGGGCGCAAGGGTACTGACGGCAATGAAACATGTTGGTGTTAATGTTGCCGCAGATCCCCTGATGACCCTTTCCTACACTGGTGTAGGCGGTGGCCTGGTCCTTGTCTCGGCAGATGACCCTGGAATGCACAGTTCTCAAAACGAGCAGGATAACCGTCACTATGCAAGATTCGCAAAAATACCCCTATTGGAACCATCGGACAGCGAAGAAGCTCGCGATTTCGTCTTATACGGCCTTGAGTTAAGTGAACGTTTTGACACACCTGTAATGCTTCGCAGCACCACAAGAATTTCCCATTCACGCAGCACCCTGGTTAAAGGAAAACGCCAGGAACATAAGGTTGAAGGTTTCAAAAAGGATCCTGCAAAATATGTAATGCTTCCCGGATTTGCCCGCCTGCGCCATCCAATTGTTGAAGAACGCTTTCTTGCCCTTCAGGAGGAAGCAGAAAAAAGCCCTTT
>SKWE01000211.1 GCA_007129055.1 Syntrophomonadaceae bacterium | reverse complement strand
CTTGCTCCTCTGCAACCCTGGTAATCTCCTGCATTATGTTCCAGGGCATAACCTCAGTGGATTCTGGTGAAGCAGCCAGGTGACAGTGATTACAGCTGAGATTACATAAGCGGCCTAAGTTCACCTGTAATTTATCTATTGCTTTACAGCGCAGGAAACCTGCCAAAGTTTCAAATTCACTGTTAATTCCTGAGCCCATAATCTCCCCCTCTTAAACCCTTACTGTTTTTGATAATTAATACTATTCATTATATAATAACTTATCGTCATGTGGAAGGATTGAAATCAGTGGCTATAACAAAATACGATCTTGCTATTATTGGTGGTGGCGCAGCGGGTCTGGTTGCCGGAGTGGCAGCCGGTGCCGTTGGCGCCCGGACTGTGATGATTGAAAAGGAAGAACGGCTTGGCGGCGAATGCTCCTGGACGGGATGTGTTCCCTCCAAAGCGCTTATTCACCAGGCATCCCTGGCCAGCAAGTGTGGATGCAACCAGGGTGAAAATATACTGGGCATCGTTCGGGATATTACTTTAAAAGCAAGCAAAGCTTCCAAGGCAAAAGCTATCCTAGATCGCTACGGGGTTGAAATATATCATGGCAAGCCAAAATTTAAGGATAACCATAGCCTGGTGATAGATGATGGGAAGATTATTGAGGCAAGAAAAATTATTCTATGCACGGGTTCATCTGCCCGCGTTCCGGGCCCGTTAGGGTTAGAAAAAGGGTATTTGACGAACCATGATGTCTGGGATTTGCCGGATTTACCGGAGTCAATGTTGATCATCGGTGGAGGGCCTATCGGCACCGAACTGGCTCAGGCTTTCTTTCGATTGGGAACCAGGGTTACCCTGCTGCAATCGCGGGACAGGCTGCTGCCTCGCGACGATGATGAGCTTTCACATGAATTAACCGAGCTGCTGATTAATGAAGGAATTCATATCAGGCTTAATACACGGATTGATACGGTTGAAAAGAATGACCGGGGTTGGTTAGTTAAAGCCGGTGAGGAAGAGTTTTTGGGTCAGCATTTACTGTATGCTTTGGGTAGAAAAGCAAATACTGAAGGATTGAATCTTGAAGCGGCGGGTGTTGAGTACAGTGAAGAGGGAATAATAGTTAACCGGCATTTGCGTACTACTGCCAGAAACATTTGGGCGGCAGGTGACTGTATAGGCGGTTTGCGTTTTTCTCATATTGCCGAAATCGAGGCTAAGGCAGCCGTACGCAATGCGCTTTTCCCCTTTAATAGCAAGGTAGATTACCAGGGCAGCCCCTGGGCAACCTTTACTGATCCGGAACTTGCCCACCTGGGTTTGACCGAAGGAGAATGCAGGGCCGCTAACTACCACTATAAAGTTTACAGCCAGGCATTTGCCGGTGATGACCGGGCTATTACAGATGGGGAGACAAAGGGCCGTATAAAAGTTATTGTTTCGCCTTATGGCAAAATACTGGGAGTACATATCCTGGGTCCGCGGGCGGGAGAGTTGATCAATGAATTCATATTAGCCCGGCGTAAAGGGCTGCGCCTGCATGAAATAGGGTTAACCGTTCATGTCTATCCAACCCTCGGTATGGCTGTTCAGCGGGTCACAGATGACTGGTTTTCAGATATGGCGGAAAAACCGTTTTTCAAAGCACTTATTAGGATAGCCAGAAGGTAGACAGATGATTTCTGTTATTGTCCCCACGCGGAACGAAGAAGAGCTATTACCTCGCTGCCTGGAAAGCGTTTTGAGCGAAAAAGAGGAAATAGAGCTGATTGTTGTTGACGGAAACAGCAGTGACAGGTCACTAGAAGTTGCCCGCAGCTACACCGATCAGGTGCTTGCCCTTAAAAATTCCGATCTAGCCGCCCAGTTAAATGCCGGGGCAGATATAGCAGGGGGGGATACTTTACTTTTCCTGCATGCTGATTCAAGTCTCAGGCCGGGAGCAATTGCCCAGCTGAAAAAGATTTCTGCCAAGGTTGTCGGAGGCGCCTTTAGAATGCAGTTGGATGATAACAGGTTTTTCTACCGTTTGCTCAGCCTGGGAGGAAATCTATACTGCCGTTTCACCGGTACATATTTTGGCGATCGGGGTATTTTTGTCCGTTCATCCATCTTTGAACAAATAGGCGGCTTTAGCCCCCTGCCCATTATGGCAGATGTTGAATTTAGCAGGCGCTTAAAAAGCTATGGAAAAACTGTTTTGCTTGAGGGGCCGGTTATCAGTAGCAGTCGTAAGTTTGACCGTGAAGGTGCTTTATACACCCTTTACCTGATCACATATGCGCTGGCCGCATACAGGTTAGGTGTTTCACCAGAATTAATCAAGGAAAAATACTACAGGCAATCATAAAAAAAGAAACGGGTCTTGTCCTGTTTCTCTACATGCCGCACAAATATGGTGCGGGCGAGAGGATTTGAACCTCCAAGGGAATGATCCCACTGGATCCTAAGTCCAGCGCGTCTGCCAATTCCGCCACGCCCGCTTGCTGAGCTCCTTATACATTATAATTGCTTTCATCCTTTTATTCAACTGCCCAGTGAAGAATATGCTTTTATTTTCTATATGTTGCAAGCCCTTTTATAAATTATAAATTAAAAGAGCAGTCATAAGGCAGGATTTCTTCTAATATTTACGAATATTCTAAGGTAAAGAAGGGAGGTTTCCCTATATCTTGTTGAAAACAGCTTTGGTTTTGACAGGTAAAAATGGAAAAGAGCTGTTTCGTCTTTTCAAACAGTGTGCAGAAATAAATCTGGTTGCGATAGCCTGTCCGGATGGCAAAATTGACTGGTTGACCGAAGAAGATAAAAAGAAATACTATGTCACGGCGGACCTGGATAAAATATCTGCCCTACCTGAAATTGATACTGTAATTGACGGAACCGGTAGTGCTAAAATTTATGATTACCTGAGAGATATTCTCGACGATAAAGTAAGAATTGAAGAGCTTAAAACTCCATCTGTCCTGAAGGCAGTTCTAAGTTCCAGGGAAGAACTTTTAGAAACCCGCCTTTTAAAGGGAGAGCTGCTGGCAATCCTGAATTCGGTCCAGGATGCTATTGAAGTGGTAGATGCAAAAGGAATTATTAAATATGTAAATCCCGCCTTTACCAGGGTTACAGGAATTCCTGAAAAGAAAAGGGT
>SKWE01000268.1 GCA_007129055.1 Syntrophomonadaceae bacterium | reverse complement strand
CATTAATCGCAGATGAACGGGGTTGATCTATAGTGGATAAAACAACTGCCTTTCACCGTAAACTATACTCAGAAGGTGGTATGTACTCCCCGGCACATGAACATGATGCCTGCGGCTTAGGCTTCCTGGTTAATATTAACGGCGAAAAAAGCCACGATATGATCAGCAAAGGGGTTACCGTTCTAAAGAACCTGCTGCACCGGGGCGCTACCGGCGCTGACGATAAAACAGGAGACGGCGCAGGCCTGCAATTTCAAATACCCCACCGCTTCTTCAGCAAAATAGCCGCCGACCACAATTGGGATTTACCTGCCCCTGGCTATTACGGGGTGGGTATGTTTTTCCTGCCCGCTGAAAATGACATAAGAGATGAATACTGCAATATTGTAAATAAGTGCCTGGACGATACAGGTTTAAGATTAATCGGTTGGCGTAATGTACCTGTTCAACCCGACAGCATCCAGGGGACGGCGCTGCAAAAAATGCCTTTTATCAGGCAATGCTTAGTAGACGGGCGCGGGCTGTGTGAAAATGAACTGGAACGCAAACTGTATATCGCCCGTAAAGATGCAGAAAATAGAGTTGCTGCCAGGAAAGATGATGATCAAATTTTTTACGCTGCCAGCCTATCCTGCCGCACCATAGTATTTAAAGGCCTTTTAATGCCAGACCAGGTTGAACAGTTTTACCCCGACCTGACAGACGAACTTGTGGAAAGCGCCTTCGTTATAGTTCACCAGCGCTACAGTACCAATACCTTCCCTTCCTGGCCCCTGGCCCAGCCTTTCCGCTACCTCTGCCATAATGGCGAAATAAATACATTACGCGGAAACCGCAACTGGATGGCTGCCCGTGAAAGAGACTTTGAGTCGGAGCTGTTTGGGCCAGACATAAAAAAGATTCTTCCGATCCTGGAGAATGACGGCAGCGACTCGGCCAACCTGGACAATGCCCTTGAACTAATCTACAACGGGGGCCGGTCTATAGACCACTCCATGGCCATGCTAATTCCCCAGGCCTGGGGTGACAAGTATCCCATAGGGCCGGACCTGCGCGGGTTTTTTGAATATCATGCCGGTATCATGGAACCATGGGACGGGCCGGCAGCGGTAATCTATACTGATGGTGAGCGAGTGGGAGCTATCCTCGACCGGAACGGTTTGCGTCCGGCAAGGTATACGGTTACCAAATCGGGTTTCATGGTATTTGCATCAGAAGCGGGCGTTATTGATCTGGCGCCAGAAGAGATAAGCGAAAAAGGAGCCCTGCGGCCCGGGGAAATGCTGCTGGTCGACCTTGAAGAAAAACGGCTGCTGAAAAATACTGAACTGAAAATGCGCCTGGCCCGACGTCGCCCTTACAGGCGGTGGACCCAGGAAAACCAGGTAACCATTCACGGTTTCTTCAACGCCATGGCCCCGGTTAAAGTGGACGGTAAAAGCCTGCTCGCCCGCCAGAAGCTGTTTGGCTATACCCGCGAAGACATTAATCTAATTTTGAAGCCAATGGCAGTTGAAAGGGCAGAACCGGTTGGATCAATGGGTGCCGATCAACCGCTGGCTGTTCTATCCGAGAAACCGCAGCTGCTATACTGGTATTTCAAGCAGTGTTTTGCCCAGGTAACTAATCCGGCCATTGATCCCCACCGTGAAGAACTGGTTATGTCGCTGATGACCTTCATCGGCTGCCCGGATAACCTGCTGCGGGAATCTCCAAGGCACGCCCACCTGATAAAGCTTAGTCATCCCATCTTGTCAAATGAAGATCTTGAGAGGCTCTGCAGCCTTGATGAAAAAGGATACAGGAGTATAAAGCTAAAAACACAGTTTCCTGCCGGGGGAGGAGAAGCTGAACTGGAAGAAGCCTTGAACAACCTGTGCAGCAAGGCTGAAAAAGCGATTAAAGAAGGGTTCGGGTTGATTATTTTATCCGATCGCGATATTGAAGATAATATGATTCCCATTCCCTCACTACTGGCAGTATCTGCCGTAAGCCGCTACCTGACGGAGAAACGCCTGAGAACCGGAATCGGAATCCTGGCTGAAAGCGCGGAAGCAAGAGAAGTGATGCATATGGCCCTGTTGTTAGGTTACGGCGCATCGGCTATTAACCCCTACCTGGCTTTTGAATCAATCGCCCACCTGGCCGCCGAGGGGTTATTGGGAAAGAATGTTTCTACCCAGAAAGCAATGGAGAATTATGTAAGGGCTCTGTGCAAAGGGATCCTGAAAGTGATGTCTAAAATCGGTATTTCCACCCTGCGCAGCTATCGAAACGGACAGGTTTTTGAAGCCATTGGTTTAAACAACGACCTTGTTGAAAAATATTTTGAAGGCACAAGCTCACGCATCCAGGGTATTGGCCTGGAGGAAATTGCCAGGGAAGCCAACATGCGTTATGATGATTACCTTGTCTTTAATTCCACCTTCGACAAGGCAAGGCTGCTGCCTTCAGGAGGTCAGTATGCATACCGGGTTGATGGTGAAAGGCACCTGTGGACCCCTGAATCGATCAGCGCCCTGCAGCATGCTGCCCGCTTCAATGATTACGAAAGATACAAAATTTATTCCGGGCTGATCAACAACCAGGCAGAAAAACAGTCTACCCTGCGCGGTTTGCTGAAATTTAAGAACACCAATCCACTCCCGCCCGACCAGGTCGAACCGGCAACGAGCATTGTAAAACGCTTTGTGACCGGGGCCATGTCATTCGGCTCCATCAGTCCCGAAGCGCACGAAACCCTTGCCGAAGCCATGAACAACCTGGGGGGAAAGAGCAACTCCGGTGAAGGCGGCGAAGATCCATCAAGGTATAAGGCAGCTGAAAAAGGTAAAAACCTGTGCAGCGCTATTAAGCAGGTAGCCAGCGGCCGGTTTGGGGTAACGGCAGAATACCTGGCCCATGCCAGTGAAATTCAAATTAAGATTGCCCAGGGAGCGAAACCCGGTGAAGGCGGCCAGCTGCCGGGCCACAAGGTGGATAAAACAATCGCCAGGGTCAGGCATTCCACTCCAGGGGTTACACTCATCTCACCACCACCCCATCATGATATTTATTCTATCGAAGACCTGGCCCAACTTATTTATGATCTGCGTAACGCCAACCCTGAAAGCCGCATTTCAGTTAAGCTGGTTTCTGAAGT
>SKWE01000253.1 GCA_007129055.1 Syntrophomonadaceae bacterium | reverse complement strand
CTCTACTTTTAAGCAAACTTTTGATGAGGTAATGGCTGAGGAGGTATGAGTTAGTTTTAACAAGCACAGGGACACATTCAGACTTATTTGGATAATTTAAGTATTGGTTACTTTAGGAACATAATAATTCTCATTGCGTCCCTAAAGAATTTCATGATCACCGACTGCCAGCAATATTATGGTATCGGGTTGTTCAACTCCATACTGCCAAAGAATCCTGTATTTCATATTTATACTTGACTCCCAAACACCATCGATTGATTGATATTTTTTGCTGCGTAAAGATGGATAAGCAGGATTTTCCTGCAGTTGTCTTAGCGTTTTCTTAATTTGTTTTTTTATATCCTGGGGTTGTGATTTCAGCATTTTTATGAACTGTTTAGTTGGGGCAAGTTTGTATTTCATGAATTTAATCCTCAGTTTCTGCTACGTGAAGATCGTTCCATAAATCTTCCACTGTATTGTACTCGTTGAGTTTCCCCTTTTTTGCTTCGTCCTTGCCCTTTTCTATGGCACTGCGTATTTTAGGAGACCAGGCCCACAATTCGTCTTTAGGGATTACGGCAACCGGGGTAATAATTACCTTTCCTTTATCAACCTCAACAGAAAGATTGTCGCCTTCTTTTAGGTGAAGTTCTTTTACAGCTTCTTTAGGTAAAGTAACCTGGGCTCGGCTTCTTAGTTTGACTAAGGATGTCATTTTCTGAATACCTCCATAATAAGAATATCGCAAAACAAGCATAGCACAATTATTCTGCATAAGCAAGTTTGCGATGGTAAGTTGCCAATTATTGATGTCAACGGAGTTGGCGATCTGGGAAAACTTGGTGAATATGTATTCTTTGAGCGAAGAAGCTTCAGATTTAATAGACTAGCTGTGGTAAAAAAAGATAATTATCCCCAAGTGGGTAGGTTATTCATTTATAGCATTGTGTTATTCATTAATTGAAGACCAGCTTAAGTCTGCTTTGATGGTGGAAGATCAGAGTGCTGAGATAACTTATAGACAGATGAATGAACTACTGGATCGCCTGCCTTTAAATACAAAAGGTTGTACTCACAGATACAGCTTTTAAGAATGGTCCGCAATAGTATTGTCCATTGAGAAATTTAATGAAAAATATGATCTATGCTTTAAGGCTATGAATGATATTATCAGAACACGATCCAATGTGGCCCGAGGCGAGGCAGGAAATCCGGGAGAAGTGAAGTATATATAAATGTAAATGAAGAATAGTTGATACTATCTTAAAAGGAGAAACAGCATGGATAAAAAGGATAAAAACAAGAGTATAAAATTGAGCGATAATAACCTGGAGGAAGTTACCGGTGGGATGGGTAGTGGAATTAACAGCTTTCAGTGTTCTTTTTGTACACACCCCCCCTTCAATACTAACAGTGAGTTGGTCAACCACGTTAATAGTGAACATAAGGACAAAGCTGGCGATCCAGGAATTACTACCCGCAGTCGCTCAATAAAATGGACTTAAGAAGATGAAACGCAATGAAACGCTTTGGAGGCAGGGCTTTAGATGATTTGCCGGCGGGTAAGTTCGTAAAATGGTCCTTGGTTGGCAACCAGGCTATCGTAACTACCTTCTTCAACGATCCGGCCCTGGTCGAGGACAATAATCCGGTCGCAATTTCGGATTGTCGAAAGGCGGTGGGCGATGATAACCCTGGTACATTTGAGCGCTACCAAACTTTCGGCCACGTGCTTCTGAGTAATATTATCCAGGGCTGATGTAGCTTCATCAAAAAATACAAGTTTTGGTTTGGCCACCAGCGCCCGGGCAATCAGCAGACGCTGCTTCTGGCCCCCGGATACCCCTCCGCTGCCCTCACTGATTATGGTATGCATGTTCATCGGCATCGCTTTTATGTCTTCGTCTATACCGGCCAGGTGGGCCGCCTCCCAGGCATCTTCTAAAGTCTTCCAGGGGGCGGTGATAATTATATTTGAGAAAATATCACCGGAGAAAAGCTTGCCGTTTTGCAGACAAACCCCGATCTGGCGGCGCACTGACTGCAGGTCGAGTCCGGTCAAATCGTGTCCATCATAGTAAACTGCGCCTGTTTCAGGTTCTTCAAAGCCCAGCAGCACCCTCAGCAAAGTTGATTTGCCACAACCTGTTTTGCCAACCACGCCAAGATATTCGCCGGGTCTCACTTTCAGGCTTAAGTTATCCAAAATAGCAGGGCCGTCTGGATCATAGCGGAAGGTAACGCTGTTTACCTCAAAACCTCCTGAAAGGGCGCTGACAATCCTTTTATTGCCGCTGTTTTCAGGCGCTGCCTTCATGATCGGTTCAACCATCTCCAGCATAGGTTTGATATTGGCTGCCGTCGCGGCAATTCCGCCAAGGGCTAATATTGCTGAACTGACCGCCCCGTAGGCAATCGTAAAAGCGATATAGTCGGCAGGCGAAATGCCGGCAGTTCCGGCAAAGTAGAAAAGAATCAAAGTACCTCCGAAAGTTAGCAATACAGATATAGCGCTGTTGATTCGCAGAAAAAAGGGCGGTGCGTAGGTTAGCCTGCCGATATCGTGATAGGCAGAGGCCCAGCGGGCGAAAGCTCTTTTTTCGGCCCCGGCCAGCTTGATTTTCTGCACCCCGCTGAACAGCGCGAATACCAGGCCGGAAAGCTTGGCCTGAAGTTTGATCATTTTTCTGGAGATCGACAGCTGAAAGACTGTAGTTAGCATAGAAAAAATGAGCATTGCAAGAATAATCATTAACCCGGGCAGTACCAGCACGGGTGCGTAGTTGATCATCTGGAATATATAGACAAAAGAAAAGAGCGCTGTTAGTCCGGTGGTTAGAACTGTATTGGTGATCATGGAAACCAGGTTGCCCAGGCTTGAGAAGCGGCTGCTTAATTCACCGGCGGTGTAGTCTTTGAAAAATGAGGCGGGCAGGTTAAATATACGCATCATTGCAGCCACTTGCACGCTCTTGGTTTTGTCTTCAAAACGAGCCAGTAAAATGTTCCTGGTGATGTTAAAGAGAATACTGCCTAAAGCGGCGCCAAGGAGCAGAAAAGTGACCGGCAAAATGTTACTCTTGACCCCGGATGGGATCACGCTGTCGAAAATCTGCTTGTTAATATATGGCGTAAAGAGGCCAAGCAGAGAGATCAGCAGAGAAATAATTAATACATAGATTATATCGGTCCTGTCTACAATTTTAAGCAGGTAAAGCCCCAAATCATGAAGACCGAGTTTGCGCGGTGGCAGAGGCCGGTAAAAACTAAAAGCCTCGCGGGCAATTTTTGCCGCACTCTTTTCGTCGACCTTTACCGAGAGGCCCGTTTTCGGGTCGCGATAGTTGTAGCCCCAGTAGCGGCCCGGTTTAATGACAATAAGGTCGCCATCTGTTGTAGAAGCCAGGAACACACCCTGGGCATCTTTCCACCACCGGCCAACTAGTTCGACCCTTCTACGCATGAAGCCGGTTGCTCTTAGAATATAATCAAACTGGGAATCAAGATCTAATATACTTTCAGGCACCTCGGGTATCTTGGCCCCGTAAAAGGCAAGCGCCTCTTCCAGGGCGCCCCTGGCGGCTTCCTCCTTCTCAGCAGGAACTTTCATGCCAGGTGGTGTGCTAATAATAGAGGCAAGGTCGGCAAAGGCAGACTCAAACATTTCCTGGTCCTTCAGCCTGCGCTGGTTCAGTTGTTCTTCAAATACGTTAAACCCCATTGCTTATACCTCGCCTTGTATAATAGGAATAAAAACTTAATCGCTGCTGATCAGGGCGGTGTATTTTTCCGCCTGCCCAAACAGTTCGTCGTGGGTGCCGCGCTCTACCGCTATACCCTTGTCGAAAACTACAATCTGGTCGCAATCGCGAATCGTCGACAGACGGTGGGCAATTATTATGCAGGTAGCCCCAATATTGCGGATGTTAGCCATTACTTCCGCTTCCGTTTTGGCGTCGAGTGCGCTTGTAGCTTCGTCTAAGATAATGATAGTTGGCTCCTGGGCCAGAACCCTGGCAATCTCAAAGCGCTGACGCTGACCCCCTGAAAAATTCTTGCCGCCCTCTTTAATCATGTGTTCGTAACCGCCGGGGCGCTCAATAATGGTCTGGTGAATCCCAGCATCGCGTGCCGCCAGGATTACAGCAAAGTTCTCGATTGAGCTGTCCCACATACGAATGTTATTAGCCACAGTATCTTCAAAAAGGGTTATGTCCTGGTCGACCATGGCCAGTGAGCTTTTGAAGCTGTAGTGAGGAATATCTTCGCGCAGGCGGCCGTCGAAGCGGATCTCGCCGCTCCATGGCTTATAGAGCCCGGCAATCAGTTTAGCCATGGTCGATTTGCCGCTGCCGCTGCCGCCGACAAAAGCTACGCTGGAACCTGGCGCAATCTTGATCGAAAAGTCATTAATCAGCGGTTCTGCAAGACGGTTATAGCCGAAAGTGAGGTTGCTGATTTCTACTGCTCCTTTCAATTTCGGCTCAATCAATTCATCTGCAAGCCCGTCCACGTCAACTTTATAGTTTAGTACATCCTCAACCCGTTCCATAGAAGAACGCATAGATATAAAGCTGTTTCCCGCGTCGAGCAGCTGATTGACCGGGGCCATAAAAGAGCCTAAAAAACCCTGGAATGCCAGCAGCATACCGATGGTAAAGACGCCGTCCATGATCAGGTAAACCCCCAGCATCAGGATAACGATGTTGGTTACCTGCTGCAGTAAGATCGGAATTGCGGAAAAGTGCAGGTTAAACTTCTGCATTTGCACATGGGCGTTGTGTTCGCGGGAAAAATAGCCTATCCAGCGTTCAAAGTAACCGCTTTCAGCACCGGCCGCTTTGATCGTTTCAATCATCTCGATTCCAGCCATGGTAGTGCCGGCCAATTTGCCACCGGCAACCATAAAGGTTCGGCTAAAGTCAACCTGTTTTTTTGCACTGTAACGCATTACCACCATGTTTAAGAGGGCTGCAGCAAGGCCGACGATTGTAAGCGGCAGGCTGTAGTTGACCATTACTACCAGGTATAGTATCAGCAGGATTATGTTCATCAGCACGGGAGCCAATTTACGGATAAAGGTGTTGGCAATTTGCTCGTTAGTAGCCTGGCGGGAAGCGATATCGCCGGCAAAGCGCTGGGCAAAGAATTCTACCGGCAGGCGCAGCACGTGCCACATAAACTGGGCATTGGCGGTAATTGCGAAGCGGCCTTCAATTTTGAGCCAGTAGACCGCCTCAATTAAGGCCACTGCAAAATGAAACAGAACTGCCACCAGCATAGCGCCTAAGAAGGGAATGAGCCATTCCGGGTTATTACCGGATAATATGTTATCCATAAATAATTGAGAAAAAAGCGGAGTAATGATCCCGAGAGCCGCAACCAGCACTCCGGTTAAAACAACAAAAATAAAAGCCGGCAGGGTTCCCTCTAACCGTCTGGCGGCAAATGCAAGCACGCTCTTGGGTTTTCCTTCAGGCACAAATTCGTCTCCGGGTTCAAATTGCAGCACAATCCCGGTAAAAGCCCGGTCTAGCTCATCAAAGGGAACCAACATGGTGCCCCGGCCCGGGTCGTTTATCAAGGCGCCTTTCTTGGTGAAACCGTTTAAAACTACAAAGTGGTTAAAATTCCAGTGTAAGATGGCAGGCAGGGAAATTTCGCGCAGCATTTCCGGTTCCATCCTGTAACCGTGGGCTTTCAGGCCGTAGGTTCTGGCTGCTTTTACAACATTTTTGGCACTCGAACCGTCGCGCGACACGCCGCAATCGACCCTTACCTGCTCCAGGGACAGCCATTTGCCATAATAGGCCAGCACCATGCATAAACAGGCAGCGCCGCACTCCAACGCTTCCATCTGCATAATAACCGGCACCCTGGCCACTTTAGGCAAAAGCAACACCCACCTTAGCTTATCTGAATATTAGTTCGTATGGTTTTCGTTCGCGCACTACAATAAGCAGCTGGTTGTAAGAGCCTCCGGCTACTGTGGTGCCTTCACCCTTCTGGCTGGACCACCTTAGCTCGCCACCTTCGCGCAGCAGTCTGACTCTTACCTCGACCGGGTTTCCGGAAGGCAGGATCGGATCAACTAATTGCATGCTGCCGAAGAGGGCAAGCAGATCATCTTCATAAACCGGACCATCACCTACGCTTTCAATCACTCCCAGGATATAGCCAAATTCTTCGCGGGGGGCATACTCGGGGGAAACCTGCACGTTCATCCCTTCTGCCAGTCTCATTGAAACAGCAAGTGGCGCATATGCGTAGATTAAATCAGTATCGCCGGACTCATCGTAGGCAACACCTTTTAATTGCACAGTATCAGGTATGGTGCCGGTAAAAGCCCACACCCCCGCAGCAAAGAGCAGGGCAAAAAGGCCGAGCAACATCAGCCAAATACCCCCGCTTGTTACCTTCATGTAGTCGTTTAACTGCTCCGGCGATGAGATTCTCTCCAGGGAGCTTTTCCTAAATATACTTTCTTCCACCGACGAATCCCCCTTGACAATTGGTGTTCACTGGAAGTAACTGGTTTTTTTATCCGGTGCAACCTTATCGCAAGTTTCTACATATACTATTAATGTTAAGCATTGCCAAGCCACAGCAATTACAAACATATGCCGTCATCACACCACCGGACGATCCACCTGCCACCGTGTCCAGGTCTTCATCCGATACCGTTACCTCGATAGCCGCTTGCTTTAACTCTTCAGGTGTAAAAGTATAGCCTTCCTCGTTGGCTAGCGCCATCTGAGCCTCAGTAATATACTGCTCGGATTTCCTGGCAAACTCCTGGTCTTTCTGGAGTCTCTGCATATACAATTTAGCTGATTCAATACTCATAATTATAAGCTCCTCTCTGAGCAATCTAAATTCCACGTAAAATGATTTAAACCTTTTTTAGTTATTTTTATGCGGAGTGACGATCAGAATAATACATTGTAATTATTATTTATTTTGCCCCAGTTAAGAAATATATGCAAGCCTTTTATAATTGTGGTATTATCAAAAAAATATTTTTCGTTTGAGAAGGGAGCTTATCTGTGGAACAAAAACTGCCCAAAATAGTTGCCCTACTAATTGCAGCAATAATTCTCACACTACTCTCCGGCTGTAGCCAGGAGCCTGCTGTAACAGAATACAACTCCGACAAGGATCTGGCTGAAGCGAGAATCGGGGTTTTAACCGGGTCTACCGGTGAGCAGCTGGCGAACAAACACTTTCCCGAAGCCGATATAAAAAGTTTTGACGATATGAATTTTTCCGCTCTCATTCCAGCCCTGCAATCGGGCAAGATTGATTTAATTGTAACCGGCATGTCAGCAACCGATGAGCGGCGGCAATCTGTAGATTTCAGCGAACCCTACTTTGCCAACCGCCAGGTTTTCATGCTTAAAAAAGCCAGCGCCGTAGAAGGTCTGGCCATGGAAACGCTGGATGATGTGAAGGACAAACGGGTTGGAGTTTATTCTGGCACGGTCTATGATAAATACGTGCAGGATAATTTCCCCGAGGCCGAAATTTTGCGCTACAACAACCCTGATATCGGCATTCTGACTGAAGATGCGCTCGACCCAACCATGGTCAGCCAGGTGCTATCGGTTATCCGCCGCCTGGCCCGGGAGGGCATGACCATGGCCATCGTCACTCACGAAATGGAATTTGCCCGCAGTGTGTCAACCCGTGTATTCTACATGGATGAAGGGTTAATTTACGAAGACGGCCCGGCAGAGCAAATTTTTTCTGCCCCGCTTAAAGAGAAAACCCGTACCTTTATCAACCGCATGAGGAGCTGAACTTAAAGTGAAACAAAAGCTGACTGTTATTCCGCTGGTTCTCCTGTTTGTTTTAGCCGGATGCGCTGCGCCCGCTGTCGATAGTTTACCTGAAGAGGTGCTTACCGGTAACCCGCTGCTTGATCCCTCAGATCTGCCCTTCGGGGTTCTGCCGCTGGATCAAATAGAAGCAGCGCATTTTCTGCCTGCCTTCGAAGAAAGCATACGGCAGCGAAATGCGGAAATTGAAGCCATTATTAACAACCCGGCAGCGCCGACCTTCGAAAACACAATTGTGGAACTAGAATATAGCATTGTTCAGCTCCAGGCAGTGGCATCTGTCTTTTATAACTTTCTTTCCCAGGTAACCGATGATGAGCTGGATGAGGCTGCAGAAATAATTGAGCCGATGATTAGCGAACATTTAGATGACATAATCTTAAACAGCGAACTTTTTGCCCGCATTGAAGCTGTTTATATGCTTAAGGACGAACTAGATTTAAACGAGGAAGATATAATGCTGCTTGAGGAAACTTACCGCTATTTCGCAGAAAACGGGGCGGCTTTGCCTGAGGAAGACAAAGAGCGTTTCAAAGAGATAAATATGCAGCTTTCTTCTTTAACCCTGCAGTTCGCCCAAAATATTATGGCCGAAGTTGATGATTTCAGGCTGGTTGTTGAGGATGCCGGCGATTTAAGCGGCCTTCCCCCTGCAGTAATCGCGGCAGCGGCAGAAACTGCTTCAGCCGAAGGCTATGACAACGCCTGGGCCTTTACTCTTCAGGGCCCAAGCATCAACCCACTTCTAGTCTACGCCGATAATCGCAACCTGCGCGAGCAGGCAGCCACAGCCTATATCATGCGTGGTCGCAATGACAATGAATACAATAATGAGGATATTCTCAAGGAAATAATTGCCCTGCGTCTTGAAAGCGCGCAGCTGCTCGGGCACAGCGATTACGCTTCCTACTCTACACAGGGTACTATGGCCGGCGACCGTCATACTGTTGAATCCTTTCTTGATGAACTCTGGGAGGCAACCCTTCCGGTTGCGGTCGCCGAAGCAGAAGTGCTGCAGCAACAAATTTACAGCGATGGCCATAATTTTGAACTGGCTTTCTGGGACTGGTGCTATTATGCTGAAAAAGTAAGGACGGAAAACTACGAACTCGACAGCGGCGAAATCAGCAGTTACCTTGAGTTAAGCAATGTCCTGGAGGGGCTGTTCATGGTTATAGAAAATCTCTGGGGCCTGCGCATAGAACAGGTCGAAGGGTTACCGCTTCACCACGGCGAAGTTACCACCTGGGAAGTGACAGAAGCTGACGGCAGCCATGTGGGCATTATCTACATGGACCTGTTTCCCCGTCCCGGAAAACAGGGCGGTGCTTCCATGAGTTATTTCCGCGAGCAGTATATTACCCCGGACGGTGTCTTTATTCACCCCATCATTACCGTTAACTGCAATTTTACCCGGCCGCTTGAAGGAGAGCCCACCCTGCTTAACTATGAAGAAATGGTCACCTTGTATCACGAGTTTGGGCACGCCCTGCACGGAATTCTTTCCCGGGTCACCTACCCGAGTTTTTCCGGAACTTCCGTCCCCAGGGACTTCGTTGAACTTCCAGCGCAGTTGATGGAAAACTGGGCCCGCAGCCCTGTAGTTTTAAAGATGTTTGCCAGGCATTATGAAAGCGGTGAAGTGATACCCGATGAGTTGATTGAAAAAATAGAGGCTGCCGCTCATTTTAACCAGGGCTTCTTAACCATGGAGTTGATGGCTTCAGCCTTGTTAGATTTCGGCTATCATACCCTTACTGATGCTTCAGGCCTTGATGTGGACAGGTTTGAACAAAACATTGAAGAGCTTTACCAAATGCCAGAGTCAATCTACTTCCGTCATGGAAGTACCCACTTCATGCACATTTTTTCCTGGGGTTACGCAGCGGGCTACTACAGCTATCTCTGGTCAGGTGTTCTCGATGCAGATGTTTTTGAGGCTTTTGTAGAAACAGGTGATCTGTTTGACCAGGCCATGGCACAAAAATTCCGCCAGGAAATTCTCGAAATAGGCGGCAGTCGTGATGCTATGGAGATGTTTGTAGCATTCCGGGGCCGCGAGCCTAATATTGAGCCTCTTTTAAAATATCGTGGCCTGCTGCAGTAGATCTTTTAGGGCCTAAACACGAACCGGGCACTGCACAAATTAAACCTGATAAAAACTGACCCGGGCTGTATCGGCTGCTGCCCGGGTTATTGATGTTTGTGGTCTGGAAACAGCTCTTTAAATCTTATTACGCGGGTTAATTGTTGCAGGGTCAATTAGTGTCCAACAATATGAAATCTATGACAGCGCTGACTATTGTCAATATGCTCCAACCCTAAATCATATGCATAATTAGGACTACCTACGCTCGAACGCCAGCCACACTGTGAGCAGACGGCCATACACCTGTAATGATCTGCTGAACCTCCGTTGACAGAATCTAAAGCTTCATCGCTAAGCTCCTGTTTGTCTCCCGGGGCGAGGCCTGTAGCTGCAGTAAAAACTGCAGCCTTTTCTTCAGCTGTAGCGGCTTCCCGATATTTCTGCTTTAGTTCTTCGTTATTATTTAGATCATGTAAAACTTGCTCCATCTCTTTCCTGTTTCAGTTATATTAGCACGATATTTTGCAGCATATCAAGCTTACCAGATCCTAAAACTGGAATTGTTTCAGTTATTTTTGAAACTACTAAAAGAGGACGAAAGTATACAAGGTAATTTTTTTTCTCCCCTAATTCAAATATTAATGATAGAATATGAAGGATAGAAAATAGTTGCTATAATTTTATTATATCTTTCATTTCGGGTGAAGCCATGATACTTGAGCTTGAAAACAAAATTGAAGAGATAAGCAGGCTTTCTGTCGAACTTGAGAGCTTCGTAGAAAAGGAGGGTCTGCCCCTTAAAACAGGGTTAAACCTGAACATTGTCCTGGAAGAGCTTATTACCAATACAATTTTATACGGCTACGAAAATGATAAGGAACACTTGATTAAAGTAAGTATAGAAAGGGATGGAGACACCCTGAAAGTCTCTCTTGAAGATGATGGTGTCGCTTTTAACCCGCTAGAAAAAGAGCCGCCAAAGATGAGCAGTGAACTGGATGATTTAACCCCGGGGGGGCTGGGGATACACCTGGTCAAAAACTTAACGGACAAATTAGAATATCAACGGAAAGATGGGAAAAATATCCTTAAAATGGCTATCAATGTAGCCTGACTATAATTATGGGAGGATAAAAATGGAGATTATAAAAAGTAAAAATGGAGAAGTAGCCGCATTAAGTGTTTCAGGAAGACTTGACGCCAGCACCGCTTCTGAACTTGAGAAAAGTTTAATCGACCTTTTTGATGCAGGGGAAAAGTTTTTTTTAGTTGATTTTGCCGGACTTGAGTATATTAGCAGTGTCGGTTTGAGGGTTCTTTTGATGTCGGCAAAAAAGGCAAAGGCGGCAGGCGGAAAAGTAGTCTTAAGCGGCTTACAGGAACATGTTTCTGAAGTGTTCGAAATTGCAGGGTTCACTGCAATTTTTGAAATATTCGATGACAGCGACGCTGCTTTAGCTAGCTTTTAATAATTGACAGACATAGGGTTGCTGTTCTAATTATAAAGCGCTGTTTGTCAGTTTCGTTTTAAGGGAGGATGACGGTGGGTTCAATTAGGAGAAAACTGCTGCTATGGTTTGGTACAGCGCTTGTCCTGCTCGTTTCGATTCTCGGTGTGGTAACCTACTACCAGGTCCGGGGAACTGTGTTCCCGCTAACAAAAGAGCTCAGTGCCGAAGTTCTTGCTGCCCGATCAGCCGAAATAGGCCGCCTGGTTGAAGGATATTCTGCAGAAGTGCTTACTGTATCCCGCCTTGATGTAATCAGAAGCGGTGACTTTGTAGCGATCAAAGATTACCTGAATGGCATCAATGATCAGATTAATCCTAATTACGAGATGCTTTTTTTTGCTGAT
>SKWE01000196.1 GCA_007129055.1 Syntrophomonadaceae bacterium | reverse complement strand
GGTGGAAGCAAGGCCGGTCACTTTGCTTACATTGGTGACAGTTTACTTGGTGCAGTTAACCTTGGAGCGGGAACAAAACTGGCTAACCTTAAAATGATAGAATCTGAAGTAACCCTGAATATTAATGACAGGGTTTACGAAACCGGGTTGCGAAAATTCGGGGCAATTCTTGCAGATGGAGTTGAAACAGGATGTAACAGTGTTACAGCTCCCGGAACAATAATAGCTAAAAATTCACTTTTATATCCGAATGGAACTGCAAGGGGTTTTTACCCTGACTCAACAATCATCAAGGTCAGGCAGGAGCAGGAAAAAGATTCTCTCCATCGGGAAGGATAAAAATGGAATTACTTGTTGCCCTGCTTAAAGATAAAGGGCCCTTAACCGGAAAAGATATAGTGCATCAAACAGGTATGGATGTTTTCAAAGCATGGAAAACCTGTTTGGAATTAGAGTGTCTCGAAAGCATTATAGTTGGTAAAAGATATCTGCGTCTGGATGCTAAAGTTGAAGAATATGCCCGCCTTTCCCCATCAATAATGAGGGAGTTTTTAAACTACACGGTAATTGGGCATCAATCCGATCATTTGAAAACGGTTGAAAAAGCCGGGCTGCTGGAAGAGGAAAGCGCTGCAATAAGCGAGCATAAAATTAACCTGGCAAAGGATACTGTAGATCGCCTGTTTCAGGATGGAAACGAATTTAAAAGAATAACAGATCAGGTTTGCTTTATCATAGCCGGAGATGTTGTCTTCGGTATGGCTCACAGGGAACTCAGGCCTGAAGTTTCCACGGGAGAACTGGTGAGAGGATCAGACCTGGATATTATTGCTGTATCTGAAGACCTGCCGGAAGATATCTTAAATAATCTTGATAGCCATCTCTACAGGGAAAAGTATAATCTTTTAATGAATCCGGCTTTAAAAGAGGAACTGGATTATATTGTAAAAGATATGAGCATAGTTGTTGAACAGTTAAAATTTGATGAATTCAAAAAAATGATTGCAGCAAAGATATTAAATGAAGGCATTTACCTGGCCGGCAGCAAAGCAATTTTTAATAAACTTAAGGCAATGGTTGCTCAAAATAAGATTCCCCAAATAATTGCTGACCTGGAAAAAAAGGCGATAATTGATCGTGCTGAAGCAGAAAGAACCCTGCTGTTGGCTGAGGATGAGGGGGATTATGAAGAGCTGATGGCACTTTTTTACACAACTGAAGAAAAGGAAGAGATTTTTTAATATAACTGTAACAGGGGGCTTCTATGGAGACTATTATTGTAAAAAATTACGATGAAATGAGCTCTGAAGCAGCAAATGTTATCGCCCGTCTTCTCCAGTCAAGGCAAAATGCAGTTCTTGGTTTGGCAACAGGTTCAACACCGGAAGGGCTGTATGCCCGTCTGGTTCAAATGTATGAAGAAAAAGTAATTGATTTTGAAGCGGTTACCTGCTTCAACCTGGATGAATATGCGGGCCTGTCTCCTGATCATCCCCAGAGCTATCATTATTATATGAATCATCATCTATTTAATAAAGTTAATGTAAAAAAGAAAAACATATACATACCCAGCTGTGGAACCGCAAATATTGAAACTGCCTGCCGGGAATATGACAGGAAAATTAAGGAATCTGGTGGAATTGATTTGCAAATACTTGGTTTAGGTGTAAACGGCCATATAGGTTTTAACGAACCGGCAGATCAGCTGCAGCTTAATACCCACATTGTTAATTTAGCAAAGGAAACCATAGAGGAAAACAGCCGCTTTTTCTCCACTGAAGAAGATGTTCCGCGGCAGGCGATCACCATGGGTGTCGGTTCAATAATGAGAGCTAAAAGAATTATGCTGCTTGCCAGTGGCGGCAAAAAAGCCGAGGCTGTCAGGCAGATGACCTGTGGCAAAGTATCTACAAGGCATCCGGCGTCTTTGCTGCAGCTTCATCAAAACGTTCTGATCATTGTTGACAGGGAAGCAGCTAGTTTGCTATAAATGTTTACCGGAGAAGGATCTTAAGGTAAGTTGAAGAAGCATTGTTATAACATTACCAGTGAAGGATGCGTTGCTTTTGTCTTCACCTATCGGCCCTGAATATGTATTTGAAAAAGACCCTTATAAAAACGAAGAATATTTCAGGTTGTTTATGGAAACAGCGCCGATTGGTGTTATTCTTGCTGACCAGGATCAGAGGCTTTTATATATAAACCGTAAATTCATAGACCTTTTCGGGTATACCATGGAAGATATTCCTACGCTTAAAGCGTGGTGGGATCTGGCCTGCCCTGAACAAAAAGAAAGAAAAAGGATTAAGAAAATCTGGAACAGGGAAGTGGAAAAAGCGGTTTTTGAGGATAATGAAATTGAGCCGTTGGAGCACCCTGTTTTATGCAAGGATGGAACTGTAAGGTATGCAGAACTTCGTTTAAATGCGATTGGAAACCTAAATGTTGTTCTTTTCACTGATATAACTGATCGTAAAATTGCCGGGCAGAAATTGAAGGAAAGCGAAGAAAAGTTTAAATCAATGGCCGAGAATTCCCCGATAGCCATTATGATCCACCAGGATGATTACTTTGTCTATACCAACCCTGCCGGTGAATATCTTTCGGGATATACACGCGAAGAGCTCTATAGAATGAGGTTTTGGGATATCATCCATCCCGATTTTCAATCCCTGGTGCGCACCAGGGGAAGAAACAGGCAGGCAGGCGGTTCTCCACCTCCCAGGTATGATTTTAAAATAATAACAAAGTCTGGTGCAGAAAAATGGGTCACCATATCCGGCTCAGCGACCACTTTTAACGGAAAAGCGGCTGCAAATGTTACAGTTATTGATATAACGGATCGAAAAATGGCTGTGGAATCGCTGAAGTTTCAACTGAAGTTCGAAAAGCTGGTTTCCGACGTATCGGCCGCGCTGGTAAGTGTTTCACCGGAAATGCTTGATGATAGTATTGCCCATATTCTCAGGCTTTGCGGTGAATTTATAGATGCAGACCGCAGTTATTTATTCCGCTTTTCTGATGACGGCCAGACTTTAGAGGATTTTAATGAGTGGTGTTCGGAAGGGATTCCTTCACAGCTTCATCGCTTTAGCAACTTTTCAATATTCAAACGACCATGGTGGACCCGCCGTTTAAAAGAAGACGGAATGATTATAATTACAAGTTTAGATCAGATGCCGCCTGAAGCAGGGCGGGAAAAAGAGGAATTCGAAATACAGGGAATAAAATCACTGCTTGAAATTGCAGTAGTTCGGGAGGGTAAACTTAGGCGCGTGCTTGGATTTGATTCGGTAAAAAAGGAAAAGAACTGGTCTGAAGAACAGATTGCCCTGCTCAGGGTTGTTGCAGAGATCGTATCAAATGCAGTATCCAGGCAGAGAGCAGAAAAAGCGCTTAAAATATCAGAAGCAAAGTACAAAGAGATACTTGATACAATAGAAGAAGGATATTATGAAGTAGACCTGGCCGGGAAGTTTACTTTTTTAAATGATTCCCTGTGTAGGATTTTTGGCTATAAGAAAGAACAGTTGATCAGCGTCAACTATAAAATGCTTTACCGGGACACAGCTCTATTTTATGAACATTTCAACAGGGTATATAAGACCGGCCAAGCTGAAAAAGCTGCTAACTTGCCAATAATTACGGGCGATAAGCGGGACATCATTATTGAAGCTTCAATTGCTCTCAAAAAAGATGATGCTGATATCCCTGTCGGTTTTCGTGGAGTTGTGAAAGATGTTACTGAACGGAAATTACACGAGGAAAAGTTAGAATACCTGAGCTTTCACGACCAGTTAACGGGTCTGTACAACCGAGCTTATTTCGATAACGAGCTGAACCGTTTAAATAACAGCAGAAACTATCCGATAACAATAATCGCCTGCGACCTTGACGGTTTAAAATTAATTAATGATACATTGGGGCATGAAAGAGGAGACCGGCTGCTGATTACCTGTGCTGTAATGCTGAAAGAGGTGTTGAGATCTTCTGAAATTGTTGCCAGGGTTGGTGGTGATGAGTTTGTGGTTATTCTGCCACAGACTGACCAGAAAAGTGGAGTATTAATTGTTGAAAGAATCAGGGAGAGAATTGAAGCGTACAACTTAAAAAACAGCCAACTGCCATTAAGTATTTCACTGGGTCTGGCCACCGCAGAAAAAAGTTCCACTAAATCATTATTAGAAACATATAAAGAAGCCGATGATTTAATGTACAGGGATAAAATGCATAAAGGCGCCGGGGCAAAATCAGAGATTATTAAATCTTTAATGGCGGCCCTGGGGGAAAGAGACTTTATAACTGAGGGACATGCCCGCAGGCTGGAGGAACTATGCCGGAAAGTGGGAGAAGTTGTTGGTTTATCACAGAAACAGCTATCCGATTTAGCCCTTCTATCCCAGGTCCATGATCTGGGTAAAGTGGGGATTCCAGATAGGATACTTTTCAAGGAAGGACCTTTAAATGAAGATGAGTGGGATATTATGAAAACACATCCCGAAAAAGGCCATAGAATTGCTTCTGCCTCCAGTGACCTTTACGGCATATCTGATCTTATATTAAAGCATCATGAGCACTGGGATGGCAATGGATATCCACTGGGACTTTCCGGGGAAAATATTCCGATAGAATGTCGCATCCTTTCCCTGGTAGATGCTTATGATGCCATGACGAATGATCGTCCTTACCGGCGAGCTATGAGTCATGAAGAAGGTAAGGATGAGCTGAGAAAAAACGCCGGAAGCCAATTTGATCCCAAGCTTGTTGAGATTTTTTTAAGTATTATATAAAACTTGCCTCTTAATAATCTCTATATTTTATTAATCCCTACATTATTGAAGTCATTGGTGTTATTATTTCTTTATGATATATTTATAGTATATCTTTATACCGGTGACTTTCGTTTTGAAAAAAGTATTGTACATCCAAACTTAGCTGAAATGTTTAAGGCAGAAGATGAAATATCTATGGAGGTGTTTAAGTTGAAAGTATTAGTCAGTGATTCCCTTTCACAGGAAGGGCTAGATTTATTGAAACAGCACCTGGAAGTTGAGTATAAGCCGAATTTAACCCCGGAGGAATTGGTTTCAGAGATTGGTGATTACTCCGGCCTGGTAGTGCGCAGCCGCTCAAAGGTTACAGCAGAGGTTATTGAAGCCGGGAAAAACCTGAAAGTAGTTGGCAGAGCCGGTGTCGGAGTTGATAACATTGATGTTGAAAAAGCCACGGAAAAAGGGATCATAGTAGTTAACGCTCCTCACGGAAATACCATTTCAGCAGCTGAGCATGCCATAGCGCTCTTAACATCACTGGCCCGTAATGTTGCACTGGCCAATGAATCTGTAAAGCGTGGAGAATGGAACAGGTCAGATTATATAGGAGTTGAACTAAACAATAAAACTTTGGGGGTTATTGGTTTGGGGCGCATCGGCAGTGAAGTGGCGCACCGGGCCAGGGCCATGGGTATGAAAATACTTGGATACGACCCGTACATATCAGATGAGCAGGCAGATAAGGTCGGAGTGGACATGGTGCCATTTGAGGAACTGCTTCAGCAATCTGATTTTATTACCCTGCACCTTCCGCTGGGATCATCTACTCACCACATGATCGGTGAGAAAGAAATAGCCATGTTGAAACCGGGAGTACGCATTGTGAACTGTGCCAGGGGTGGTTTGATTGATGAAGATGCGCTTTGCGCGGCTTTAAAGGAAGGCAAAATTGCCGGGGCTGCTTTAGATGTTTTCGAACAGGAACCGCCGGAAAGCTGCAGCCTGCTGGATCTAAAAAATGTAATTGCCACACCACACCTTGGAGCTCTTACCCTGGAAGCCCAGACCAATGTTGCTTTGCAGGTTTCTGAACAGGTGATCAAGGCTTTGCGGGGAGAACCTATAGTTTCAGCTGTGAATGTGCCGGCGCTGATGCCGGAGAATAAAGCTGCGCTGGAGCCCTTTTTGCCACTTGCCAGGGTGATGGGCAGTTTCTACCTGCAAATGTTTGGCGGCAATGTTGATGAATTGGAACTTACATACAGTGGTGAAGTAGCATCCCTTCCACTTGGGCCAATCACTATATCCTGCTTGATAGGTTTTTTAAGGCATGTTGTCGGCGATGCTGTCAACTGGGTAAATGCGCCTTACCTGGCCAAAACAAGGGGAATAACCATAAAGGAGTCATCAACTACTGAAATCAAGAACTACAGTAACCTGATAACTCTGAGAGGCAGATCCGGAAAAGAGGAACATTTAATTTCCGGGACACTTCTAAACAATGAAATGCGCCTGGTTCGTGTTGATGATTACATGATCGAGATAGTGCCTGATAAGTATATGCTGGTCACAACCCATAATGATCGTCCCGGAGTGGTTGGGAAGATAGGCACCTTGCTGGGGGATGAAAAAGTCAACATTGCTTCCATGCAGCTGGGACGAGAAAAAGCCGGTGGGGAAGCCATGATGGTATTACAGGTTGATGAAGAAATGAGTCCTGATGTTGTTAAAAAAGTAAAAGGGCTTGATATAATATCCAGTGCCCGGTTTGTTGTGATAGAGGCTAGCGTTTTTAGCGCAAATCAATAAAAATGGGAGGTTTAAATGATGGTAAAAGTTTATGCTCTAAGCACTTGTCCATGGTGTAAAAAGGTGAAAAAATACCTGGATGACAAAAATGTAGAATATGACTGTATTGATGTAGACCTGGTTCAGGGTGAGGAACAGAACAAAGCATTGAAAGAGGTGGAAAAACTAACCGGTAAAAGAGCTTTCCCGGTTACAGTAATCAATGATACTGTTATAATCGGCTTTAAGGAAGAAGAATTTGAGGGAGCGCTTAAAGGTGAAGCATAAAATATACTGTGAAGTTTGCCGTGTACCATTCCTTTACAAGGATGAGATAGAAGAAGGCAAAGTAGTTGTTTGTACGGTGTGCGGGGCAGAACTTAAAATTAATGCAGTTGAACCCGAAGTAAAAGCTTCCCGCTTTCCCCAGGATCCGGAAAGCGAAATTCTTAAACGTGCCGAAAACTATGCCCGCTTAAGGGGTTATACATTTAATGAAGATAAGGATCTCGTAATAGAAGGGCTAATTGAAAAAAATAAGCTTTACGGTGATTTTTATTGCCCCTGCCGTTTTGAAAATATACCGGAGCATGTTTGTCCCTGTGATCCGACCCGTATGAATGAGGTGCGCAAGCTTGGGCACTGCTATTGAAACCTGTTTCATTTAAAGGAGTGAGTTTCACTCCTTACGGCCGGGGGTTTGACCCCCGAGTATTGAAAATTTAACACATAATTATTAACAGTGCCTATTGGGCAAAGGAGAAGAATGTCTTAGACACTGGAATGATGAGGAAAACAATATGAAACTTGATTTTGTAAGAGGTCATATGGGAGGCAACCTGATTATCCTTTTGCGCGGTGAACAGATCCCGGGAGGACAGGAGTTGGATGTTGCGGTAAAACTTATGGGCCCCAATTACCTTCATGCGCACGAAGCAGGTATACTTTACCCGACCGATAAGCCCGGCGAAATAGACGTTAAAATTGCTGAACCAACCTTACCCTGCTTCATTAGCGCATGTGGCGGGTTTACGCAGGTCCTTGGGGCTGCTTTAATTGAAACTGAGCTTGGCAGTATATTTGGTGTTGAGCAGGATAAATCACCTGCCCGTGTTATGCTGTATACTGATTGTGGGCCTACAGAGCTTACCATTGACTTTTCTGAAAACAAGGCCAGGGTGATCAGAACAGATATGGAGTGTTTCGTTAAAGAGTGCTATGAACGAGGCGTTGGCCCGATAGAATGTGCCGGTTTTGAAGCTGTCAGGGCAGGTAAATTCCTGGTTATAAATGCTGATCGGTTTAAAAAATATTTTCCTGCTGCAGATTTTATTAACTGGGATGCTCAAACCCGTGAAACACTGCTGAAAATCCAACATGATTTTCAGGAACAAAGCGGTGAAATAGAACCTAATGTGGCTCTATATGACTGGAATCCCCAGGGAAAAGGCCAGATCAGGGTCGTTTTCCCACACTACGTGAAAGATGATTTCTTTGAACCCTCCTGCGGAACAGGTTCTGTTGCTCTCGGCCTGGCCCTGCATGTTTCCGGTGAACTGATTACTCTTAAGGCTGGTTCTGATGGAATTTTAAACCTTGACATAGAATCCGGTGGTGGAAGAGAATTAGGCGGCCCGGAAATAACCTCCCTGGATATGAAAATTGTCGAAGGGCAGGTTGAATCAGCTTCATTTTCACACAGCGAGGTTGAAATAACTGCTGTTGGCGAAGCCCGGTTTTAAACAATTATTATCAGGCCTGCCCTTTAGGTTACTATCTGGCCCATTACCGGCGCCAGTTTGAATAATGAACGAAAATGTTTTCAGCCGGTTGGATTTATAGGGTGTTGAGGTAATGATGGCCAATTATATACTAATGAATATTAAAACCGGTCTTGATGACCGGTTTTTTAATAAATTGATCAGACTTTTTCTTTTCGCTTGTGTATATATATTATGGAAAGCCAAAATGGTGGTGCTCAATTGCAGGATATAGTGAAGGAAATGGTTGAAGCTCATGGTGACAGTGTTTACCGCCTGGCATTGCGCTATACAGGAAATCGCAATATTGCCCAGGACATTACGCAGGAAACTTTTTTGAAAGCTTTCAAACGAATTAACAGTTTTGATCATGATAAACCTGCCAAACCATGGCTGCTGAAAATAGCGGGGAACTTATGCAAGAATTACCTGCGCGACAACCGTGAAATTCCTGTAGATTTTATTGAAGCTATGGAGAAACCGGATCAGGCGAACCCTGAGCAGCTTTATATTAATAAAGAAAGTGAAACCGAATTGATGAGGGCTGTTAAAAATTTACCGGATAAGTACAGGGAAGTAATTATGTTAAAACATGTAAACGAATTAAGTTATTCAGAAATATGTGAAGTACTGGGTCTGGAGCTAAGCCTGGTGAAGAACAGGCTTTACCGCGGCAGGCTCATGTTGAAAGACGAGCTTTTGAAGCAGGGAGGGATATCGAGTTGACCGGAAAAGTTTGTCCCGATTATTTAACAATACAAAGTGTGGTGGATAATGAAGAAGAAGATCAGGCTGTTCTGGAACACCTGGATCAGTGCTCTGCTTGCAGAAAAAAAGAAGAAGAGATTCGCAGCATGGTTTTTTATGCCAACCAGTTGTCCAGCAAAGAAAGATTACCTGCAGATTTTTGCGACAGGTTAAGCGAAAGAGCAGTTTACCAGCCTTTTCCCGCCCTGCCTTTCGCACTGGCGCTGTTTGCCATTGCCTTTGCCAGTGTTTATATCATAGACCCGGGTTACCTTAACTGGTGGCTTACTGTCGGTATAACCAGTAATATAGGGCTGTTCCTGGATACGTTTTTTGAACTGCTTTATTTTGGTATTAACACAGAACCGGTGTGGATAATTCTATTTTTAGCCACGCTGGTGCTGATAGAAGTGATTATCCTATCAGGAATTAAAAGATTAGAGGGGGTTATAAAATGATTTACAGAAAAAAAGATTTTCTTATTGTTCTAACGCTCCTGTTAGCCCTGGTTTTATTGCCCGCTGCAAATGCAGCTGCTACAACGATGGTGATCATCGACGAAGATATTAACAAGGCAGCCGGAAGCCTTGAGATACCGGATGGAACATCAGTCAATGGCAATGTTACCCTGAACCTGGGAGAGCTGGTAGTAGGTGGTATCGTAAACGGTAATGTAAAAAGCAACATGGGCCAGGTTACCGTAGATGGCTATATTAACGGTGATGTTGAGGCAAATATGGGCCAGGTTATCATTAATGGCAATGTTGCCGGTGATGTTATGGCCAGGATGGGCGAAGTAGTAATTAATGGTTCAGTCGGTGGGAACCTGAATGCCGATCTTGGCGAAGTTGAAGTAGACGGGTCTGTCGGTGGCGATATCGGCTCCGGATTTGGAGAGCTGCGTATTACCGGGATAGTTGGCGGTGATGTGAACAGCAGGGCTGGAAAGGTCACCATAACAGGAATAGTTGAAGGTGATGTAATTCTTGACCAGGGTGTTGTAGAGCTGGGCCCTGATGCTGTGGTTTCCGGCAGGGTTTATGTGGGAAGGGGCATGGTTAATAAAACCGATACCTCTATAGTTGGTTCTGTTGAAATTGGTGAAGAAGTAGGCATTTCTGAGCTGCAGGACCCTGCGCCGGATGAAGGCTACCGCTTTGATGGTGTTGACAGGGATTTTGCTGACAGGATAGCGGATAGGGTGGTTATTTCTGTTGAAGATGCTTTAAGCAGGTTTGAGTTCATGCCGCATAGAATGCGCAGCCCCCACTGGCCATACTTGCCTTTGCCATTTGTTGGCATTCAGGGCAGTGTAGCCAGGGGAGTAATTAATATGCTCATCATGTTTGCCCTGGCAGCACTTACCTTTACCCTGTTCCCACGCCAGGTTAAAAAAGTGGGTGCTGCTGTTACAGAGAGGACCGGTCCCGTTGTTGGATGGGGAATACTTGCGGCTGCCCTGGCTATACCGCTGATGATTATCCTGGCCATAACCATAATCGGGATCCCATTAATCTTTGTTGAAATATTTTTCCTGGCAGCAGCAGCTATCCTGGGCTATACGGGGATTGCCAGCCTGGTTGGCGAAAGGGTGGTTGGCGCTTCCAGTTCTGCTTCTATGAATCCATTCGGAACCCTGGCTATCGGTGTTCTGATTATAGGCTTAATCAGCTTAATCCCGATTTTGGGCTGGCTGGTCTCCATGGCAGTTTTTATCCTGGCTATCGGTGCGGCCCTGGTTACCCGTTTTGGGACTAATGGTCGGGAAGAAATTGTTACAATTTCTTCTGAGCCAAAGGAGTAAAAGCATAATATAAATATAACGATTAGTTCTATTTTAAATAATTCAAGTTCAGACTCAGGTAAGTTTTAAAAACTCAAGCAGGTGGTTGTGCATGGCATCTCGCTCTATCACCTGCTTGTGTCTTATTGTTTTATTATCCAGGCCTGTCAGGTTGGCAGGTATGGGTGTCCCTGTTTTTGCAGATAAAATCTCCAGCAGTTCTAATTCACTGCTGTTTTTATAAGCCACTTCGCCGAAAAGAGCGCTGGCAACACTTCCGGTAAATTTATAGGGGCTGGCTGTAGAAAGGATAATTGTTTTAGAATGGTCTTTTTCAGTTTCCCTGTATTTATTTAATACACAGTTGCCAACGGCAGTATGGGTGTCGATAAGATAGTTATGCTCCTTATAGACTGATGCAATGGTTTCCTTTGTTTCACTATCATCGGCAAAATCGCTCCAAAATATATCACGAATAAAGCTTTGCGTTTGGTTGTCAGTTTTATAATTCCCATCCTTTACCAGGCTTTTCATCCAGGAAATGATTTTGCCGGAATCGTGCCCGGTTATCTCGAAAAGCAGACGTTCTAAATTACTTGATACAAGAATATCCATGGATGGAGATATACTGGGCTGAAGTTTTCGGATCCGGTTATAGGTTCCGCTATTTATGAAGTCGGTAAGGACATTGTTAATGTTGGCGGCACAGATTAGGCGGTTTATTGGTAATCCCAGTTTCCTGGCGTAATAGCCGGCCAGGATGTTCCCAAAATTACCGGTGGGCACTGTGAAGTTCACTTTTTCTCCCCTTGAGATTTCATTCATATTTACCAGTTTGGCATAAGCATAGAAATAGTAAACTATTTGCGGTAAAAGTCGGCCCCAGTTAATTGAGTTTGCAGATGATAAACGGTATTCTT
>SKWE01000277.1 GCA_007129055.1 Syntrophomonadaceae bacterium | reverse complement strand
TGTCCTTGTCACGTTCCGGCATCGGTATGTAGGTGTCAAGGGCATCCATCAGTTCCCAGATCACCTTGCAGTCGCCGCATTCTTTGCTGCCGCAGCCGCACTCTAACGCTTTGAGCGCTGAGCCGGTAATTACAGGGGTGTCGTCCCCGGGAAACTCATACTCGCTAAGTAAATCCCTTACTTCCATCTCTACCAACTCTAAAAGCTCAGGGTCGTCTACCATGTCCGCTTTGTTTAAAAATACTATGATGTAGGGAACACCTACCTGGCGCGATAACAAAATGTGCTCGCGGGTCTGGGGCATCGGGCCGTCTGCCGCCGATACTACCAAAATCGCTCCGTCCATCTGGGCCGCCCCGGTAATCATGTTCTTTACATAGTCCGCGTGTCCAGGACAGTCCACGTGCGCATAGTGCCGGTTCTCCGACTCATACTCCACGTGCGCTGTCGCTATCGTAATCCCACGCTCCTTCTCTTCCGGAGCTTTGTCAATCATGTCAAACGATGTCTTCTGCGCAAAGCCTGCCTCCGACAAACAATAGGTCATCGCCGCCGTTAACGTCGTCTTGCCGTGGTCCACGTGACCAATCGTCCCTACGTTTACGTGCGGTTTCGTCCTCTCAAACTTCTGCTTAGCCAACTAAATGCACCTCCAAAATTAATAAACAACGCTTTGAGATATAATTTTTTCAGCAATACTCTTCGGAACTTCTTCGTAACGGTAAAATTCCATGTTATATACACCGCGTCCCTGGGTATGGGAACGTAATTCGGTAGCATAACCAAATATTTCAGACAGGGGAACCACTCCCCTGATTACCTGGATGCCGCTCTTTTGTTCTGTTCCTAAAATACGGCCGCGGCGTCCGGTAAAGTCCCCTATAATCTCTCCAAGATATTCTTCAGGCGCTGATACTTCCACTTTCATCACCGGTTCTAAAAGAACAGGATTGGCTTTTGACATCGCTGTTTTTAAACCTTTGGAAGCAGCAATCTTAAATGCCAGCTCCGACGAATCCACCTCGTGGTAAGAACCGTCTTTCAGAACAACCTTGATATCAACAACGGGGTAACCGGCAAGGACACCATTCATGGCAGCCTCTTTCAGGCCGCTCTCCACGGAATTAATAAACTCCTTGGGAATAGATCCGCCGACAACTTTGTTTTCAAAAACAAATCCGCCACCGGTTTCCAGGGGCATCAGGTCTATAACCACGTGGCCGTACTGGCCGCGCCCGCCGGATTGGCGAACAAACTTGCCTTCGGCAGTAGTTTCACCGACGATAGTCTCCTTGTAGGCAACCTGCGGTTTACCAACATTTGCCTGCAGTTTAAATTCCCGCAACAGTCGATCGACAATAATTTCAAGGTGAAGTTCACCCATTCCGGATATAATAGTCTGACCTGTTTCCTGGTCAGTATGGATCTGGAATGTGGGATCTTCTTCCGAAAGCTGCTGCATGGAAACTGCCATTTTATCCTGGTCGGTTTTTGTTTTCGGCTCGATGGCAATCGAAATAACCGGTTCGGGAAACATTATATTTTCAAGGATAATCGGGTTATCGAGAGCACTGAGGGTATCCCCGGTGCTGATCTCTTTCGGACCGATGATTGCAACAATATCTCCAGTGGTGGTCTGCTCTATCTCTTCCCTGAAGTTGGCATGCATCCTGATTAGCCTGCCTATCCGCTGCCTCTTCTGACGGGTAGCGTTAAACAGCACAGAGCCCTTCTTCAAAGTCCCTGAATAAACCCGGGCAAAAGCCAGCTTGCCAACAAAGGGGTCAACCATAATCTTGAATACCAGGGCCGAAAAAGGAGCGTCATTGGCAGGCAGGCGGAAATCTTCCTCGCCGCTTGAAGGGTTAAACCCTTTAACTGCGCCAACATCTACAGGTGAAGGCATCAGGCGAACCACTGCATCAAGCAGCAGCTGTACTCCCTTGTTTTTATAAGAGGAGCCGCAAAGCACGGGCACCAGGTTATGGTGAATGGTGGCTTTACGAAGAGCCCTGTAGCATTCATCTGTTGTGATTTCTTCACCATTAAAATATTTTTCCATCAGGCCATCGTCATAATCTGCTACTGTTTCAAGAACTTTTTCACGGTAATCGGCTACCTGCTGTTCCATTCCTTCAGGAATGTCTGTTTCGATACTGCGGGTGCCAAGATCATCCTCATATTTAAAAGCTTTTCCACTGATCAGATCAATAATTCCGTTAAAACCGCTCTCAGAACCAACAGGCAGCTGGATAGGAAGGGCATGAGCGTGAAGCCTTTCCTTAAGCTGATCTACCACGCTGAAAAAATCTGCTCCAACAGTATCCATCTTATTCACATAGGCAAGGCGGGGAACATGATAGCGGTCGGCCTGTCGCCAGACAGTCTCCGACTGGGGTTCAACACCGCCCTTGGCACAGAAAATAGCAACTACGCCATCGAGCACACGCATCGACCTTTCTACTTCAACTGTAAAGTCCACGTGCCCGGGCGTATCGATAATATTAATTAAACAATCTTGCCATTTACAGGTAGTTGCTGCTGAAGTGATTGTAATGCCGCGCTCCTGTTCCTGGGCCATCCAGTCCATGGTTGCAGTCCCGTCATGTACTTCACCTAGCTTATGCAATCGACCGGTATAAAAGAGAATTCGTTCGGTCGTAGTTGTCTTGCCGGCATCGATATGGGCAGCAATTCCAATATTCCTGATTTTTTCTAAACTTGCTTCTTTGCTCATTTCGTCCCTCCTTTCTTACAGTTTCTGATCTGCGGTAAATAATATTACCAGCGGTAATGGGCAAAAGCCTTGTTCGCTTCGGCCATTTTATGTGTATCTTCCTTCTTCTTGATCGATCCGCCTGTATTGTTGGCAGCATCCATCAATTCACCGGCCAGGCGCTGGGCCATTGTCTTTTCTCCGCGGTTACGGGCAAAGCCGATAATCCAGCGGATTGCCAGGATGTTCTTACGGTGTGTGTTAACCTCCACCGGAACCTGGTATGTTGCCCCACCAACCCTGCGCGGTTTTACTTCCAGCACGGGTGAAACATTACGCATTGCAGCTTCAAAAACCTCATGCGGGTCTTTCCCCGTCTTTTCACGCATTATATCAAAAGCATCATAGATAATTTCCTGGGCTGAACCTCTTT
>SKWE01000136.1 GCA_007129055.1 Syntrophomonadaceae bacterium | reverse complement strand
CAACAACTTCAGTACTCTCTGTCATGGCATCAGCATGCAGGTAGGGCATATCATACTCGCCAAAAACGCGGGCATCAACACCGGAGTTAGCATAGCCGGTAATTGCAACATCAACATTTTCTCCCGACAGGCGCTCTCCCACTGCCCTGATCTTTTCTGCTTCAAGGGCGCCAACATCACCAGGTATTAATATCAGTTGACGGCCAAGCAGCCCACCTTTTTCATTCTGCTCGGCAATTGCAAACTCAAGTGCCATCTGCATCTGCTCTCCATCGCTGGCATAAGGGCCCGTCATTGGAATAGGAGCACCGACTTTTATTACGTCATCACCCTCTGCTGCTTCTTCTCCGCAGCCTGCTGCAGCAATAGTTAATGCAATAACAATTAATGCGACCAGTAAAAACTTATATCCTTTATTAAACATCTAAAATCCCCCTTAACAATTTTTAAAACCAAAAAACCGTTCCATTCACCCCCTAAAAATACTTTTATACCAAGAATATGAAGGTAAATTTGCGTAAAACTAAAAACCGCAATCCTATTCAGGTTGCGGCTTTCTTAACTTTTACCAGTACGTTATTAGCTTGCTTATAATAAATACTTTCAAGTTGGCATTTTTTATAATGGTCAATAAACCCGTTATGCTTCATACGCAGATTCTCCTTCGAATCTATTCCTTGCTTTACCTACTCCATTCAATTGATAATAAATTTCAATAAACCAAGTTCTAATAGTAAATAAATCACTACTGATAATCAATCGTGATATTGAATAATTTTTATTATACTAAAAACAATCTTCTTTTACAACATATTTTTGTTTTTTAGGTAATACTTTTTTCCGTTTCGGTATTATCTAATGCCATATCAGGTGATATTTTACATATTTAAAGGTTTTCCCCTCGATGAGAATCGATTTGCCGGGTAATTATATTGCCTGCGGGATTAGACAGCCTTTTTAAGGAGGGCACACCTGGATTGCTGTCTCTATTTCTAAAAACTGCTGTTGCTTATGCGGATTTGTTGATTTATCTTTACTATGCTATGCTTTTGACATGAATTACGCACAGGCAAAAAAACAATATCCTGACATTACAGAATTACTCGATAACCTTCAGAGGATTTATAGCGAAAGGAAGATACCTGATACCGAATCTCCTTTTCTTTCATCTAAAAGGGCTGTTGAAGAACTGTTTAATGGCGAAGAATCATCTTTGGTAATTGGTACTGAGGTAGGCGAATGGTTCTCAGGCCCTGACGAAATCGCCAGGCTCCTTTACTGGGATCTTGCCGAATGGGGAAATGTTGAATTCCAATTCCAAGAAAATGCAGTAATTAGCATTCTTAAGGATTCAGGTTGGGTTGCATCACACGGCACATGTTCTATGAGAATTGAACCGGTAGATTTATGGCAGCTATTTTTTGATTCAATATTACAGCAGGTTGAAATATCCTCTCTAACAGCAGAGAGAAAAGCAGCAGAGATTAATAAATATAAGGCCCAGATTTCTGCTGAAATAATTAATGGATCCGGTTATTGTTGGCCTTTTCGTTTTACTGCTATCTTCGAAAATACAGAACGTGGCTGGCGTTTCGGGCATATGCACTTCTCATTTCCTTCGGGACTCCTACCCTGGTTTAGAACAGATTCTATATTACCTTATCCCGATAAGGAGAGCCATCCCTTCTTCAAACCAATCCCCGGCAAAAAGAAATAAAAATCCTTCATAGTTTAACAATCAGGATTTATACTTGTTGAAAAAATACAGACTATGGTATTATTAATTTTGGTATGATCGTAGTATTTAAGAAAAATCCCTGATAGCAATTTATCAAGCTCAAATAATAACAGGAGATAATCTTGACTAAGGTAAACTCTAAAAGTGTTTCAGATAAAATAGCAGCAAACGGCAAGCAGGCCTGGCTGGTAACCTTATCCGGCACCGGGGTTAACCTGGCCCTGGGCATTCTTTATTCATGGAGCATTATTGCCGCCTACCTGCGCGAAAGCCACAGTTGGACGGCCATGGATTCACAGCTACCTTACATGATCGCCTGCGGTATTTTTGCCCTGCTGATGGTTCCGGGAGGCCGCATCCAGGATTCCGTTGGGCCAAAAGTTGTGATTATTGCAGCAGCTATCTTTGCCGGAGCAGGCCTGATCGGTTCCGGGCTTTTTATCAGCGTTGCCGGGCTGAGCATCTGTTTTGGCATCCTCTTCGGTTCAGCCATGGGTTTGGGCTATTCTTCCGCCACCCCGCCGGCCATCAAGTGGTTCGGCCCCGAAAAGCGGGGACTGATAGCAGGCATCGTGGTCAGCGGTTTCGGTGTTGCTTCGGTCTACAGCGCGCCGCTCACCAACTTTCTGCTTGGCAGGTACGGGCTTTCCACTACATTTTTTATTCTCGGCGCTTTGTTCTTCTTCGTCATCATCATCCTGGCCCAGTTTATTAAAAACCCGCCTGATGGCTACATTCCACCATCTGCTCCTTCTCAAAATGCAGCCGTCCACGGGGTAAAGGAAGAAAAGTGCGGCAAGGAAGATTTCCAGTGGCATGAAATGATCAAAACTCCACAGTTCTACCTGCTGTGGTTGATTTTCTGCTTCGGTTCACTGGCCGGGTTGATGGTTATCGGCCAGTTATCAAGCATCGTCTATGACCAGTCGGGCCTTTCGCTGGGTTTCATCCTGGTTGCCATCCTCGCTGTTTTTAATGCCGGGGGCAGGGTAATTGCCGGCGCCATGTTCGACAAGCTGGGCAGAACTTATTCCCTGGTGATCATCCTGGCCCTGCAGGCCGTTAACTTCATGCTCTTCGGCACTTACGATACTATTACCACCCTGGTTATCGGCACCATGGTAGCAGGCTTTAGCTACGGGGCCTGCCTTTCTATCTTTCCGGCTGCTACCGCCATGCTTTACGGGGTTAAAAACCTTGGCGTCAACTACGGTCTTGTATTTACTTCCTGGGGCGCAGGCGGTGTATTCGGCGGCCTGATCGGCGGACTGGTCCGGGACTGGACCGGGACTTATAATACGGCATTTTTTATTGCCGCCGCCCTCTGTTTTGCCGGAATCATCCTCGCGCTGCTGATCAAGGAACCGGAAAAAAAATGCGATTGATTCTCTTCCCCTGTGATAGAATATAATAAACGGT
>SKWE01000177.1 GCA_007129055.1 Syntrophomonadaceae bacterium | reverse complement strand
GCGCCCTCTGGACGGGGGACAATGCCAGCCTGTGGGAACATATGGAATGCAGCATGCCCATGCTTTTAAACCTGGGGTTGAGCGGCTTTTCCTTTGTCGGGGCAGATGTTGGAGGTTACCGCGGTGACTGCAGCGCTGAACTGTTAATTCGCTGGACACAGCTGGGCGCATTTTACCCCTTCTTCCGCAATCACACAGAAATTGACACTGCCCGCCAGGAACCCTGGGCATACGGACCTGGGCTGAAAATAGTGCGTAAGTTCACCCGCCTGCGGTACAGCTTAATAACCTATTACTACAACCTGATGAGAGCAAGCAGCCTTACAGGCGCGCCCGCTATAAGGCCCCTTGTCTATCATTACGGCGATGACCCGCAGGTTTATAACATTTACGATCAGTTTCTGCTGGGTGAAGGGTTGATGGTCTGCCCCGTATACCGGCCCGGGATGGAACGCCGCATAGTTTATCTGCCCGCAGGGCCCTGGTACGATTACTGGACAGGCGAAAAAGTAAAAGCTAGTTCTTCAGGTACCTATATTACTGCCGAAGTGCCGCTTGACCACCTCCCCCTCTACGTGAAAGCAGGAACTATATTGCCCGTTGACAGCATTCATGATCCGGTGAATATTGATGATACAGGAAATGAAATAACCCTCCGCTGTTACGCAGGTGCGGAAGGCTGCTGCAGGCTTTATTTTGACGATGGCTGCAGTCATGCTTACCAGTCGGGAAGCTACAGCGAACTTGAAGTTTACTTCAATGGTGATGTTTCCAACCCTGTCATTGAAAAAAAGCTTATCCATGAAGGATACCCGCTGCCGAAGATAAAAACCTCCATCATGGGAATATAAAGCCACGTCACTCTATCCCTTCGTTCTAGTTTAAGATCAATAATTAGCGCTATTTGATCTTTTATCGCCCCAGGCATATAATATAAGTTGCAATAACGCAACATCGGTTTTCCATAAACTTGGGTGATGGGTCATTTTGTTCTAGCCTGGATAAAAAACTTTTCCGGGGGTTTTAACATGAAAAGTCATATTGAAGAATTTGCTTTAAATGCCGCTCACAATGGCATAATCGTGATTGATAAAGATGCCCTGGTCACTTTTTGCAATGATGCTGCCTGTCAGCTAATAGGGATAACCAGGGAGAAAATGCTGGGCAATAGACTGAAAGATGTCATACCGGAAACTGAATTAGATAAAGTTTTAAAAGAAGGAATCCCACAGCTTCACCAACAGGTACAGCTAAAAGATCGGGTGATCATTTCCAACCGTACCCCACTGATTAATAATGGTAAAATAGTCGGTGCCGTAGCCGTTTTCGAAGATGTTACCGAACTGAAAGAAGCTTTGCGCGAGCTTACCACAACGAAGGAATTTTTGCAGAAGCTTGAAACTGGACTTGAACACCTGCCTGAGGGTATCATCATGGTCGATACCAAGGGATATATAACCAGTATCACAAATAGCTACTGCGATTTTCTGGGGGTAAAAAAAGAAGAAGTTGTTGGCAAGCATGTAACAGAAGTGATTGAAAATACGCGAATGCATGAAGTTGTGCAGACGGGTATCCCTGAAATTGGCGATATGCAGAGAATTAATGATAAAGATGTTGTTGTCATGCGCATCCCGGTCAGGGTTAATGGAGAAATTGTCGGGGCTATTGGACAGTTAATGTTCCAGGATGTTTCAGATTTGACTAAGCTTGCGGCAAAGCTGCAGATGGCAGAGAAGAAGCTTGAATACTATAAGCAGGAATATCAGCGCTGGCAGAGAAGTCGCTATTCGATTAACAATATTATTGGAAAAAGCCCCGAAATCAACAAGCTTAAGGACATGGTGAAAAAAGTAGCCCAGTACCATTCCACCATCCTGTTAAGGGGAGAAAGCGGAACCGGTAAAGAGCTGATAGCGCATGCCATACATGAAGCGAGCCCCAGGAAAACCGGATCCTTTGTCAGGGTTAATTGCGCTGCCATACCGAAAGAATTATTGGAAGCTGAACTCTTTGGCTACGAGGAGGGCTCTTTTACTGGAGCGAAGAAAAAAGGAAAGCCCGGTAAATTTGAGCTGGCTGAAGGAGGGACGATATTCCTGGACGAAATCGGGGATATGCCTCTTGAAATGCAGGTTAAACTGCTGCGTGTTTTACAGGAAAAAGAAGTGGAAAGGCTAGGCGGTACCAGTGTTATTCCCGTTGATGCAAGGGTGATTGCCTCTACCAACCGCAACCTGGAACAGATGATCGCTCAAAAAACTTTTCGTTATGACCTATATTACCGCTTGAATGTTGTTACCATGCTGCTGCCCAACCTGAGAGAGATCAGGGAAGATATTGTGGCTATATCAGATTATATGATTGAACAGCTGAATGAAGAATTTGGTACTAGGATTGATGGTGTAACTGATGAAGTGAAAAACCTTTTCTTGAGTTATAATTGGCCGGGAAATGTTAGAGAACTAAAAAATGCGCTTGAAAGAGCAGTGAATGTGATAGAGGGAACCAGGATCAGGATCAAAGATTTACCCCTCTACCTGCAGGAATTTGATCAGCAGCCGTACCGCACGCTTACCGGAGATTCAGTTTTGAACAAAGAAGTAGAGATAGCTGAAAAAAAAGCAATAATCAGCGCCTTGAAAAAAACTAGCTATAATAAGCTTAAAGCAGCGCAGTTGCTTGATGTTCACCGCGCTACCCTCTATCGAAAAATGCAGAAACACGGTATTCATGTGTAGCAAAAATGCAACTGTATCATATCTGCAACTTTGTATTATTTCCAACTTTCACGGGACTCTGGTTCAGGCAATGTTGCACTGTTGCAACATTGCCTATATGATCATGATTGTTAAACTTAGGCTTTGCAACCTTAATATATCCCTTAATCCCCCTGTCATAACAAGCAAAAACACTAATTCCCCCTATGAAAATGATTGCTAGGGTATCTAAGATAGACTTGGCACAACATTTGCTATTTTATCTACAACACAGGCAATTATCAAAATATTATTTTTTGGGGGTGATTTGTCGGAAGGCACTTTCTTTATTCTGGTTTTTTTGTCAGCAACAAAAATTTAGCTTAGGGGGAATTATTTTGCGTAGAAGAAATTCTTTGGGATTAATTACTATTTTAGCGGTTTTGGCTTTTTCTTTGGCATTGATCAGCGGTTGTGGTGGTACTATTGATATTGACGATGGC
>SKWE01000274.1 GCA_007129055.1 Syntrophomonadaceae bacterium | reverse complement strand
GTATAATATTATTTCTTCGAATTTTCTGAAACACCTGTCCATATTATATTAAGAACCGGGCTGGATGTGAAATAAGCAATAGCTATAACCCTATTCTTAAAGTCTATGAATACATGTTAAGTTGCAGTAAGAAACTTTTTCGGGGCTAAGAAAATTATTGACTATGCGATAATTCCATTGTTCCTGAAACTATGCTATTTGGTTTGCCTTCCGGTTTCTGCGGCCCTGGTAAACATCCCTGGCTGTAACTGCGCAAAGCACAACTCCACCGCCGATTAACGCCCACATCCCGGGTGTTTCACCGATCACTAAAAATACCCAGATGGGGTTCAATAGCGGCTCTATAGTCTGGATTAAAACAGCATCCAGGGCCGCCAGGTATTTAATGGCGGTGCAGTACATTATAAAAGACAGCCCTATTTGTATCGTGCCCATGTATAACAGGGGCAGCCAATCTATGGCCGTCGGAGGGTCCTGGATTATCGAATAAGAGCAAACAACAGCAGTTATCAGGTTGCCGATAATTATGGTTTCTAAAGTGGAGCCGCTTTTTTGAAGCCGCAGGAATAGAATCATGAAAGCAAAAGTAACTGCACTGATAATGGCCATAATATTGCCCCACAGGCCGCCCACCGTAAACTCATCCAGGAAAAATAAGGCAATCCCGCCCATAACTATAGACATTATTAACCAGTCAAAACGTGATACTCTTTCTCTGAGCAGCCATGCACCAAGCAAAGCGGTAAAAACCGGTGTTGTATAGTGAAGAAAAACTACATTGGCTGCTGTAGTCATTTTAGTAGCTGTGACAAAAAGAATAATTGTTACCGAATAAGCAACTGCACCCGCAACCTGGGGGAATGACAAGTTAAAGCGCAAGTTTTTATTGAAGAGAGCAATCATCATTGCTGCTGCTATTGCGCTACGGACACCAACTATTGTTAGTGGGCCCAGATCAATTATCTTAATAAATAAGCCATTGGTGCTCCAGAGGACTGCTGAAATAAAAACGAAAGCAATCGCTTTGTTGCGACTAAACGGCTCAGTATCAAAAAAGGCTACAGCCAATTGAGTTTCTCCGAATCCCTTACCTGGCAACCTGAAACTACAGGCGAAGTAGATAAGAATTTGCTCTTTAATGCTGAGAGTATAGCATAGCTTTAAATTGCATGTCAATTCAAAATATGGTATTATATGGAAAAGTAATTCTAAAGCCTATGGCTAAGCTGATCTTTGGGATTGATACTAAATATTATTGTATACTTCAAAAGAGCGATGCCAGTTAATTACTCCCTTTTCATATTGCTGCAGCCTCGCCTTATGTTCGTGATGTTAGGATTACACTTAGCCAGCCCTTGAAAATTATTCTTCCCTCTCACGGGTGGGGTTAGCCTTCTTTCTTCTTGCATTTACCGCTTTTACCGGAAAGGTAACAGCAGTTTTTAAAAGAATGTATAATCCCCATCCGATCAGCAAGCCAGCCACAGCATAGGTCAGGCCTTCCACGGTGGTTGGAACTCCCGGCATAAAATTTTCCCAGGTCCCCGAGGCGATAGCCCAGTCAACTTCTCTCATGAAAACAAACCAGCGATTATAAATTGTGGCATCCTGCAGAGCAACGTAAGACTGCTCCAGGGTTTCCACCCTGTTCACCAAATCCTGAATTACCTCCCCGGTAGAGGTGAAAACATCACTTCCTGACTCAAGGTGCTCGGTAATATATTCATCAAGGGACATGTTAAGATTCTGGGCCGCCAGGATATACTGTCCGAGAGCCCGTCTGGCTTCATCAAGGTGCCCGCCCAGCCTTTGCATGTACTGGCCGTAAAACTGGGGAAACTGGGAAAGTGATACCGCCCCGAGCACTGTAAAAATACGATCGGCAATTCCATCCAGGAACTTTATTGGGTGGCGCAGCATTTTAAGCATTTTATTTTCCTCCACTTTTCTATCGGCATGCTGTCTGCCAAATTTTGAACGGGCTTATCCTGGCGATAACGGCAACTCCGGCATTCAATTTATACTACTATCCGGTGTCCATTTAATAACCTTTCGTTTTTGATGGAATGATTGATTCAACTGCCAAGTGTGGGTTTTATTTCATAGAATAATAGGTTTAACTCTATCTTATTGCAATACTTAAAAATTTGCAATCGCTGTGTAATTGCTGCTTATCTCAATAAATACTGGTTTGGGCAGGAATTCGAAGTCAAGATGCAGAATATAATAAATATTAAGTCATATTTTATTTATGATTTTATAGACCGATTTATGCCAACCGGTTTGCACTGACGTGAGGAAAGGCAAATAAAAGGAGGAAAAACAAATGAGTGAGAAGGATCTTTACCAGCAAAAGAAACAGGCCCAGTTAGATGAATGGAAAGCAGAACTGGAGAAGCTAAAAGCAAAGGCTGAGGAGGCCAGTGGTGACGCTAAGTTAAAATTAAACAGGCAAATAGATGCAATTGAGAAAGAAATAGAAAAAGGAGAGTCCACCCTCGAATCGCTTGCATCAGCAGGAGAGGGCGCCTGGTCTGCGGTTAAGGAAAATGTGGAAAATGCGTGGGGATCATTAAAGTCAGCCTTTGGTGAGAAAGATCTTTACCAGCAGAAAAAACAGGCCCAGTTAGATGAATGGAAAGCAGAACTGAAAAAACTAAAAGCAAAGGCCGAGGGGGCCAGTGCCGATAGCAAAATAGAAATAAATAAACAGATCGAATCAATCGAAAAAGAGATTAAGGAAGGGGCAGAAATACTTTCAAAGTTTGCGGAGGATAGCGAGTAAGCACGAAACGAAATTTAAGGATTGGTTTCAGGGGGACAGAGTGTTTACAAAAAACTCGTCCCCCTGAAACGTATACCTCATCGTAAATGTTGTTAATAATACCACCCCTGGTACTGAAAAAGAATTTTTCGCTTTTCATAAAAAGAGGAAGCTTCTTTTTTAAAGAGAATTAATGAGCAGATGTAGATCTAAAGATAAGGGAAGATAATTTCTATGAAAGCAATTATGTTTGCCGCGCCTTCTAGCGGCAGCGGAAAAACTACAGTAACAATGGCCTTAATCAGGGCGCTTAAAAACAGGGGATGTGAACCATCCTGCTTCAAGACCGGCCCTGATTACATCGATACCGCTTTTCTTGCAGCCGCTTCGGGTAAGTCGGCAGGCAACCTTGATCTTCATTTACAGGGCAGGGTTGGC
>SKWE01000190.1 GCA_007129055.1 Syntrophomonadaceae bacterium | reverse complement strand
TGCAGATCTATACCTGTTAACTCCATTTCCGACAATGAGAGCTATATTAGACCTGTGCGCATTTAATATACTTTTCATTCTGGCTTGGCTCGGCATTTTATCACCTCGGGGGCAGAATACCCGGGCTATCTAAAGTTGTCAAACCCCCGTCCCCTTGACATTCTGGCAGCAGCATTCTAAGCAAATGGAAAAAGCTCTTAGGCCTTTGTCTTGATGGCATAGCTGGTACTTCTGCCGCCACCAGGCAGTTTGTAAAGAATTTGCTTACTCATTAAATCTTGTATGTCTCTTAATGCTGTGTCTTGCGAGCACTTACAAATTTCTGCCCATTTCGATGTATTTAGTTTTCCATCAAAACCATCGAGCAGCAGATTCAGCACCTTCCTTTGCCTGTCATTTTCTATCTTTGAAGCATGCTCAAGCCAGAAATTGTGTTTAAAAATAACTTTACCCAGAATTTCTTCAGAAGCCTCCAGCGAATTTAGAAGGCAATTTAAAAACCACTCTAACCATCCTGTTATATCAAGCTGACCTTTTTGCGTTTTTTCAAGGATTTCATAATACTTTGTTCTTTCATTTCTAATTTGCGTAGACATACTGTAAAAACGATATGGCTGCTTATCAGATTGAGCCAATATCATATCTGTTAAAGCCCTGGCTATCCTGCCGTTACCGTCATCAAAAGGATGTATAGTTACAAACCAGAGATGTGCAATGCCTGCCTTTAATAACAAATCAATATCCCGGCTGCCATTTACCCATTCGAAGAATAGCTGCATTTCACGATCAACTTTATCTGCTGCAGGTGCCTGGAAATGCACTTTTTCTTTACCTGCTGGACCTGATACAACCTGCATCGGCCCTGTTAAATCATTTCTCCAGTAAGCAGTGATAATTTTGTTCATACCACTGTAGCCTGTAGGAAAAAGTGAGCTATGCCATGAGAACAGTCTATCTTTGTTTAACTCTTTGTGGTAATTACTGGTTGCATCAAGCATCATGTCAACCAGACCATCAAGACTTCTATCGGAGGCCACCAGGCCTGATATTTCTAACCCCAATCGCCGGGCAATTGAAGAGCGCGCTTGATCTGGATCAATCAACTCTCCTTCTATTTCACTAGTTTTAACAATATCTAAAGTCAGCATCTCAAGGTTTGCCTGGTCTTTTAATTCAAACCCCAAAGAACCCATTTTCCCTATAATCGTTCCTTGCTTGAAACGTACAGTAGAAAGCAGGGGTAAAATATTTTCACTCCCCCACTTAAACTCTGGCCAATCTGGATTTTCATAAATATACATTTGCTATTCTCCGCATAATTTGCATCGAATATACCATTTATTCTCCGCAAAGTCAACTAATCTCCGCATATCTTGCGCCGAATATCGCTTTCTTTGACACTTACTCAAAAGCAGGCGCGATTCGATCAATACGGTTTGTCCAGATGCCACCGGTATAGTTTTCAGGCAGCTGCTCAAGGTCACTTAAGGTATCAAAACCTTCTGACCACTGCCCATCTCCAGCAACCACTGTAACCCGGGTATCGACTTTTTCCATTCTTTCTATAAAACGGTGAGGCCAACCCCACAGAAAGCGCGCGTATTGCAAAGGCAGGATGATCTCCTTATTATGAATGGCTTCAGGTACGTAACCGGTCCAGCCGATCAGCATGTACCTAAGCAGAGCGTTTTTCATCTTATCTTTCGACATCACACGCAGCCCCGGAAGCTCATCCTGCAAAACAGCAATCGGATCATCTCCACCATAAACAGACAGAAGCTCCAATCTTTCCTGGGGCAATTCCGCGAGGAACTGAGCTAGGAGCAGCCCTTCCTGCGGATCATTGCTTTTAATATGGATTAATAAGGACTCCCCAGGGAATTCCGCCAGCACTTCATCAAGCGTTGGCATCAAACCGACTCCTTTCCCCCGGAAAGGATAAGTTTTTCCATTATCTGCAGTGTAGCCGTATCCAACATCAAGCTGTTTAAGCTCCTGCAGGCTGTGTTCACGAACTATACCAGTTCCATTTGTCCGGTAATCCAGAATCCAATCGTGAAAGACTACAAAATGACCGTCTGCGGTGGGATGAATATCCAGTTCCACTATATCAGCACCGGCCGCAAAAGCGGCTTCCATTGAAGCAATAGTGTTTTCCAGGTATGGATGTTCCGGTTCATAAATGATAGCAGCAGTGTTTGTATCCCCAGTTATACCTTCCATGGGAAATGTCTGCGCAAGGCCGCGGTGTGCCAGAAGCAGAGGCTTTTCGCCACCAGGGTTTACAAATAATGAAGTGTTGTTCACATAAATAAAAACAAAAAGCACCAGTAGAATTAAGCCTGTACGTTTGACTATATTGCTGATAAAGGCACCTCCTCGAGCCAGAAAGTATGCTTGATAATAGCTATACCTATTATTTGAGAAGCTTTCAGCAGTAGTTTTTTTTATTTTTGCCCTTCCCCACTTGAGCTCATAAGCGTTAAACCTGCCATCGTATTCTTCTATATAATCAAATTTCTTATATAATGGCTTGATACATTAATCTATAAATTATACATCACTATTATACTGAATAGTGCAGGTTAAGTTACGTTATTATACCAAAAAACGCAGGTTAGGCTATCAATATGTTGGCGGTTAAATGACTTTTAGCAAAACATGGTATTTTCCAGCCTTACTTTACTTTCTTGCTAGTCACGGAATATTATCGCCTCGGGGAATGAATACCAAGGTTACCTGAAATTATCAAACCCCCGCCCCCTGTCATTGTTTAGCCATTTTCATTGACTCTTTTGGCTATACAGGTTATTTTTGAAGTAGACCGCTTTTAGTATAACGTTTGTACCCAATGCAAGAAAATTGTAATGTAAGACTTTATATTCCGGATGTGCCGGAATACTGCAGAAAGAAGGGTTTGAAAATGATACAATCTGTTGTGCATATTGCATTGGTTGTTAAAGATTATGATGAAGCTATTGAATTTTACACAAAGAAGCTCAATTTTACATTAGTTGAAGATACGTATCAACCAGAACAAGATAAGCGCTGGGTAGTAGTATCACCGCCAGGCTCATCTGGAACTACGATATTATTTGCAAGGGCTTCAAAGTCAGAACAAGAATCTTTTATTGGAAACCAGGCAGGAGGAAGAATTTTTTTGTTTCTTGGGACAGATGACTTTTGGCGAGACTATAATGACAT
>SKWE01000027.1 GCA_007129055.1 Syntrophomonadaceae bacterium | reverse complement strand
TGTATGTAAATCCTGCGGAATTGATCCCGGCTCAACGTGCAGCGATGATAAAGCAGAAAATGGTGACAAGAACAAGGCAAAACATAACTCATCATTACAAGGCAGTGATAATAACATCAATCCAGACGAAGCCAAACACTTTGCCCCCCTGGCTACAAAGACAATGAAGATTACCCTGTTTTCGATTTTGCTGGCTATCATTCTTGTAAGCTTCGGCCTGCTTCATCCCGCTTTCGGATTCGGGGGAGCAGCGCTGGTAATGGTCTATTTTGGGGTTTTGAAACTGCCTGCTGATTTTAGCGCTGTTGATCTGAAGATCGTCTTTTTCCTGGGCTCCATGCTCGGCATTGGACAAACCCTGGAGCATACCGGCGCCCTTGATCTATTGGCTGAATACCTGGCAGCATATACAGCTGGTTTTTCACCACTGGCGCTGATTATTGTCATAACTTTTGTTTCCTCTGCTTTAGCCAACGCCATCAATAACTCTGCTGCTGCTGTTTTTATGGCTCCCCTTGCTATCGGCATTGCGGCAGGAAGCAGCATAGGTACGGCTGCAGCTTTAATGGCTGTTGCGGCAGGTTCAAACCTGGCACTGCTGCTGCCTACCCACCAGGCTACACTCTTGGTTTTAAGCAAGGCACCATTTTCGATTAGTTCCTTTATCCGTTTCGGAGCAGTTTTAACCCTGCTCTGCGGTATGGCCGCAGCAGCGGTTATTGCACTGGTCTGGCAGTAATAGAATTTGCTTTGCAGAAAGGCATATTTTGTTAATAGTAAATTAAGGTCTTAAACTAATAAATTCACAGGAGGTAATCTTATGCATTTTGCACAAATTTACACCCCGGGCATTGCCCAGTGTTCTTACGTTATCGGTAACGGGGGGAAATGCGTGGTAGTTGACCCGGTCCGCAACATTGAACCGTATCTAGAAAAGGCAAAGGAATTTGGCATGGAAATAGCGGGAGTTCTGGAAACTCACCTGCACGCAGATTTTATTTCCGGCCACATGGAACTTGCTGAAGCAACGGGGGCAAAAATCTATGCCCCGAAAATTGCAAACTGCACGTTTCCCCACCGGGCTTTGGAAGATGGTGAGGAATTTACAATTGAAAAGATGAAGTTCAAGTTAATTGAAACCCCCGGCCATACTCCGGACTGTACAGTTTACGTGGTTACCGATCTCGAAAGAAGTGAAGACCCCGTTCTGGTTTTTACCGGTGACACCCTGATGGTCGGTGATGTGGGGCGCCCCGACCTGTTTCCGGACAGGGAAGAAGAACTGGCTGAAAAACTTTTTAACAGCCTGAAACGCTTAAAAGACCTGGCCGATTACGTTGAGGTTTACCCGGCCCATGGAATGGGTTCCCTCTGTGGCAAAGCCCTTTCCGCCAAGCTGTGGAGCACGATGGGAACCGAAAAACGCTACAACTATGCGATGCAGCATGAAGAGCTGGATGCTTTTAAAAAAGACCTGCTCGAAGGCATGCCCTCTGCTCCTGATCACTTCGCCCGTTGTTCTGAAATCAACAGAACCGGTCCTGCCCTGAAACAGGAAATGGATGAAATTATTCCCCTTTCAGCTGCTGATGCTTACAGGGCACACCAGGACGGCTATACTTTCCTCGATGTCCGCCCGTACCATTCATTTGCATCTGCTCACATTCCCAATTCTTACAGCATCAGCAAAGACGGCAACCTGGCGACATTCGCCGGGTGGATTATACCACCGGAAGACAAGTTGATCCTTGTCCTGGGCAGTGCCGACCTGGAAGAGATTAAAAGGGCGCTTTACAACGTAGGCCTGGATAATATTTACGGCTACCTTGAAGGTTCGGCTGAAAAATGGATAAGCGCAGGTTTTCCTGTAAACAATATCGGTACATCATCAGTTCAAAACCTGCATGAATGGATGAAACAGGAATCGCCAGTGGTTCTCGATACCCGGGCAAAAAGCGAATGGGAAGCGGGACATATTGAAGGAACCATTTTATCACCAACTCCTGATATTCGCCACCGCTACAAGGAATGGGACCCGGAAGAAAAAATTGTTGTCCTCTGCAACACCAGCAACCGTTCCATGACAGCAGCAAGCCTCTTAAAACAGCGGGGCTTTAAAAAAGTTATTAACGCCATGGGAGGTACAACAGCATGGTCTGCTGCCGGCCTGCCGATGGTGATTGAAGGTGAAGAAAAATGATTGCAACTATCTTCAGAAGCATCTTTGTCGATAACTGGCCGTACTGGTTCGGGGGGGCACTGATCGGAATGCTTGTTCCGCTGCTCTACTATTATTTCAATACAGCCCTCGGTGTATCAACCGGCTACGGCAACCTGGCAAAAATTTTTTTGCCGGCAAAAAACCTGCAGTGGATCCAGTCAAAATTCGCTGATACCTTCAGCTGGCGGGTCTACTTCATAGGCGGGATCATCCTGGGTGGGCTAATATCGTCTATCCTCAGTGGCAACTTCGGTTTTACTGCAGAGATGGGCCGCTTCACAGCGATAGCCGGCTGGCCTGTCATCTTAAACGCAATCTTCTTTTTTGGCGGTGGCATAATGCTAGGTCTGGGCGCACGGATAGCCGGGGGTTGCACCTCGGGGCACAGCATTCACGGCATTGCGAACCTGCACCTGTCAAGCGTCCTGGCTACAGTATTTTTCATCATCGGGGGCATAATTTCAGCAAATATTGTGCGCGCCCTCTTCCTGGGAGGTGCCTGGTAATGAATAAGAATATCGGTTTCTTGCTATTTGGCATTTTTTTCGGCTTCACCCTCAGCAGGGTTGGGGCTTCAGACTACGACTTGATCGTTGGCATGTTTTTAGGACAGGATTACACCCTGGCAGGAGTAATGGTTGTTGCCATCATTGTTGGGGCTATCGGTATGCAGGTTCTGAAAAAGTACGCCCAACCGGTAAAAAGCGGTGAAGCGCTGAAAATCAGTTACAAGGAAATTAAAAAATGGAGCATCCTTGGGGCATTAATTTTCGGCTTAGGCTGGGGTGTTACGGGGGCCTGCCCGGGAACAGTCCTGGCCCAGGTAGGGGAAGGTAAAATCTTCGGTTTCTTTACCTTCGCCGGCATGATCTTTGGGACATATATTTATGCCCTGCTGAAGGAAAAGCACGGGGAGCTATAATACATACGCAGTGAAGGAGTACTTCCCGGGGGAACTACTCCTTCACTTTTCTATACCTTTTCTGGCGGGCACACCC
>SKWE01000232.1 GCA_007129055.1 Syntrophomonadaceae bacterium | reverse complement strand
GGGGCCTACCGGCGTCACCAAATCAGCCTCCACGGTATCTATATCCCGGATAGCTTCATAAAGCATCAATGAGGTAATTTCTTCAACCAGTCCCCTGAATTGCCATGTCTGAGTTTCCACACTCCGGCAAAGCGATAATTTGTGCTGCACCAACGGATGATCAACTACTACTACCTGTTCCAACACTATCAACTCCTTGTCTAAAAATTATATACATCATAGGCGCTGCATAGTTCTGCAACCCTGTTTCTGACTTTATCCAGGCGATCATTTTCATGCCTGTAGTTAATAGTTTCTGCTATGAGAGAAGAAATTTCTAACATCTGCCCGGTTTCCATGCCCCTTGACGTAAGGGTTGGCGTTCCCAGCCTGATGCCGCTGGGGTCATTAGCGCCTTTCGGATCATAGGGGATAACATTTTTATTAACTGTTATACTAACACTTTCCAGCAGCGCTTCCGCATCTCTGCCGGATATGTCATTGCTGCGCAGGTCAACCAGTACCAGGTGCGTATCTGTACCACCTGTTAAAAGTTTGAATCCTTCAGCGGCAAGCCCTTTGGCAAGGGCACGGGCATTGGCAACAACTTTTTCCTGGTAAGCGACAAAACCGGGAAGCTGCGCCTCTTTAAAAGCAACCGCCTTTGCTGCTATGATATGCATCAGGGGGCCCCCCTGCAGACCGGGGAAAACTGCCTTGTCGATGGCGGGAGCATATTCACTGCGGCAGAAGATCATGCCACCTCTTGGTCCACGAAATGTTTTATGCGTTGTTGCTGTCACCAGGTCGGCATGCAAAACCGGGTTAGGGTGAACCCCTGCGGCCACAAGACCGGCCGTGTGGGCCATATCGACGAGGAACAGTGCTCCAACTTCTTTGGCAATGGAGGCAAAACCTTCAAAATCTATAAACCGCGGGTAAGAACTGGCCCCCGCAATAATCAGCCTGGGTTGGACTTCTTTGGCAACCTTCCTAACATTATCAAGGTCAATCATCCCTGTTTCACGATTAACCCCGTAGCTGAAAGATTGATAGTAAAGACCGGAAATGTTTACTTTACTCCCGTGGGTCAGGTGCCCCCCGTGACTTAAATCCATGCCCAGGAGTTTATCCCCCGGTTTGAGAAGAGCGAGGAATACCGCCATATTGGCAGAAGTACCTGAGTGCGGTTGGACATTTACATGTTCCGCGGAAAAAACTTCTTTAGCCCGACTGATAGCCAGGCTCTCTGCCTGGTCAACGTAAGTGCAGCCACCATAATAACGAGCTCCCGAATATCCTTCTGCATACTTGTTGGTTAAAACGGAACCCTGTGCCTGGAGAACAGCTCTGCTCACCAGGTTTTCAGAAGCAATCATGATCAGGTTTTTCTGCTGCCTTTTTTCTTCTTCCTCGATTGTTGCGGCCATTTCGGGATCTACTTCCTGCAGTGATTGAAGACCGACTTTATAGCTTGGCTCATCCATTGTTGTTTCATCCCTATCTTTTATTTTCTAATTCTGTAATTTTATCTATCCGGCGCAGGTGACGCCCTCCTTCAAAAGAAGTGGCCATAAAAACATCAATAATATTTATAGCCAACCCTGGCCCGGTCACCCGGGAACCAAGAGTCAGGATATTGGCATTATTATGTTCACGGGCACAGCGGGCAGAATAAGGTTCAGCACACAGGGCAGCCCTTATCCCTTTACGCTTATTCGCAGCAATGGACATACCAATTCCGGTTCCGCAAATCAGGATTCCGAAATCAACTTCTCCTGCCTGCACTGCTTGCGATACTGTTTCCGCCGTATCAGGGTAGTCTGCACTTTCCCTGGAGAATACCCCATGATCTTTAATTTCACACCCGCTGTTTTTCAGGTGCAGTGCTACTTCTTCTTTTAAATCATAACCGGCATGATCGCTCCCCAGGGCTATCTTCATAATCTAAATCCCCCTATAATTTATTTCCATTACCAGCGCTAAATTTTAAAGTTAATTTCTTGACACTGTCTTTGATTTCCTCTAAAACTGCCTGATATTTTTCTAACTCACCGCCGAAGGGATCTTCAATGTCAGGAAATCCATCATTAGCGCTGGCATATGATTTAAATAGAAAACTCTTACCTCCTGCGAAAGGGTAGCGGAAGATTAATTCGCGAAGCTGAGATTCTGTCATGGTCAGCAATAAATCTGCATTTTCGATTATTTCATAATTAACCTGCCTGGCCCTGTGGCCTGACACATCAATTTCCTCTGCAGCTAATAGCTGGCGCACAGGCTCGGAAACAGCCTGTCCCTCAAGGACTGCTAGTCCTGCAGACGAAGCCTGAACCCTGAAAGGCAGGCAGGCCTCCTGTTGTCCGGCATTAAAGAGCGCTTCGGCCATGGGACTGCGGCAGGTGTTCCCGGTACATATAAAAAGTATATTTAACATATCTATCTCCCGTTTAACCCAAAACTTTTACAACTCTTGTTGCTGCCCTGGTTAACCTGTTCATAACGGCTAACCCCAAACCTGTCAGATCGGTTTCTTCAGCAAGAATAAGATCGTACCCTCTGCTGTCAAAGCAGCGCAGGCTAGAGTATAGTTTGGCAGCAATTGCGTAAACATCACCGGCTTGATCAGAGTATTTATTTAGATCAAAGTTTAGAAAGGCTACTTTTTTACCCTTTTTGCCATAGTAGACAGCCAGTTCCCTGAGAAGTTTTTTCCTCCCGGATGGCGTTCCTGTAACCAGTAAAAGTGGCGCGCAAGGTTTATAGTGACGGTATTTCATTCCCGGAGAAGAAGGCGCAGGTGAAGCATGGCTTTTAACAGAAAGCGTCATTTGCAGGCCAAGGGCCAGCTCCAACTTTTCTTTAGACAATCCCCCCGGCCTTAAAATTACCGGGCTGGAACCTGTTAAGTCAAGAACGGTGGATTCAACTCCGATGGCACAAGGAGCGCTCATAATTAGGGCATCTACCTTTCCTGCCAGATCATCAATGACGTGCCTGTAAGTAGTTGGGCTGGGGCTACCCGAAATATTAGCGCTCGGCGCAGCTACCGGCAATCCAGCTTCCCTGATCAGGCTTAAAGCTTCAGGGCGATCGGGCATTCTTACTGCAACAGTCTTTAAGCCTGCACTGACCATGGGCGAAACGCCTGGCGCCCTTTCAAGAACCAAACTTAACGGGCCTGGCCAAAAAGACTCTGCCAGGATATAGGCCTGATCGGGAATATTTATTGCGACGGTTTCCAGTTCCCGGACAGATGCTATGTG
>SKWE01000022.1 GCA_007129055.1 Syntrophomonadaceae bacterium | reverse complement strand
GAATATGTTGAAAAAGAGCTGCGCAAGGTGATCAGTAAAGATATTGAAATAGAATTTCACGAATACCAGCAGCCTACCTTTTCCAGCGCGAACGATCCTTTTTACAAGATGATGGAAGAGGCGACACTTAAGCTGGCAGGCGAAGATGCGATCTGCCTTCCTGTTATTTCGAGCGGCTCAACAGATTCAAAGTATTTACGCAACGCCGGAATCCCTTCATTTGGGATGGGGCATATGGCTAAAGGTTTTGATCTGCAGGCCCGCAGAACGGTCCATGGTAAAAATGAGCAGACCGATATTGCCAGCCTCCACCTGAAAACTGCATTCCTGAAAGAGCTTGCCCTGCGTTACCTTGCCTAGCGCCTGGTAAGCGCCGGAATATTTTTTGCCCTGGTGGTGCACTGTGCCGCTAAAGCTGGTATATTATTGATAGAATAAGCCTTTAATAAAACTGTAGTGGCACGGCTCGCCGTGCCCACCGGTTTTTTGCTTTGGACAAGGTTTACTGCCTGGAGGTTGATGCAGATGAAAGTTGCCTACGGCCACATGGGTACCCTTACACCGGTCATGGAAATGATCCTGGAAGACCTGGGACATGAATCGATTACCCCCAACCGACCAACCCGCAGAACTTTAACCCTGGGAGCAAAATATGCGCCCGAATTTGCCTGCATTCCCTTTAAAATAGTGCTTGGCACCTACCTGGAGTGCCTGGAGCGGGGTGCAGACACCCTGGCCAGCGGTGGTGGTTACGGGCCCTGCCGGGCCGGCCTTTATGGTGAACTGCACGGCCGGATCTTAAGAGACCTGGGCTACAACTTCGACTTTATCTTTTTCTGGCCGCCCCTCAAAAAACCGGCACATTTTATGCGGCAGATGAAAAAACTGAAAGGCCGCCATTCCTGGGGCTACCTGGTGAAGACGATTAAAAAAGCCTACAGCAAGCTGGCTGTTTTGGATGACCTGGAAATGAAGGCCCAGAGTATCAGGCCGCGGGAAATTACGCACGGTTCCACCTCTCGCGCTTTCGACCAGGCTTACGCGCTGATCCGTAAAGCAAAAACCGATGCTGAAATCAGGGAACTTGGCGAAGAAGCACGCGCCATAATCAATAAGGTTCCCCATGATGAATCAATTCAACCTTTGAAAGTGGGTATTATCGGGGAGATTTACGTTCAACTGGAACCATTTGCCAATTTCTTCCTGGAAGAGCAGCTGGGGCATATGGGAGTGGAGGTGAGGCGCAGTATCTACCTCACCAGCTACACCCGTCACGACGTGCTATCCACCAGGGGCGATATGGGCAGCGTAAAACTGGCCATGCCCTACCTGGCCCAGAAAGTTGGCGGCCATGGACAAAACAGTGTGGGCGATATTATCCGCTATGCCAAGACGGGCTTTGATGGAGTGGTTCAACTGGCTCCCTTTTCCTGTATCCCCGAAATCGTGGCCAAAAGCCTGGTGCCCAACCTCAGCGCCGAATACGGCATACCGGTCTTAACGCTCTTTATCGATGAACAGACCGGGGCAGCCGGTGTCCAAACAAGACTGGAAGCTTTTGTCGACCTGATGGAACAGCGCCGCAGCAACCGCAGCCGGCAAAACTCAACCACCCGCGCCGGATAAAATTGTCAAGGGGACGGGGTTGTTGACAACTTTGTGAAAATCTTAGCTGGTGACAGTAAAATCTGGCTGTCACCATTTTTGATTCACACTTCTTACCTTTAAGCGCTTTACGAAAGGTGCTTTTGGACATTCCCGCATTAGCCTGGTTTAATCTATCCTGGCATTAATCTGATTAGAGGTTATAAGCAATGCTGAAAATTGGTTCTTTAACTATACAACCTGGTCTTGCCCTGGCCCCGATGGCAGGCATAACCAGCTACCCTTTCAGACTGCTGGCCAGGGAACAGGGCTGTACCCTTTTCTACAGCGAGATGATCAGCGCCAGGGGGCTCCATTATCACAACAGGCGCAGCGACCTGCTGCTCTACCGCGGCGAAGACGAACAGCCTCTAGGCTTTCAACTCTTTGGGTCCGACCCCCTGGCTATGGCCCGGGCAGCGGCCGGGATAGAAACTCTCGGCGCCGATTTCATTGACCTAAACCTGGGCTGCCCGACCCGCAAAATAACTTCCAACGGAGACGGGGGTGCATTAATGCGCAGCCCCGATCTCTGCAGCGCTATCTTCTCAGCGGTGGTTAAAGCCGTCAGCTGCCCTGTTACTGTTAAACTGCGCAAGGGATGGGATGAAGGCTCGGTAAACGTAATAGATATTGCCCTGCGAGCTGAAGATGCCGGGGTAAAAGCAGTTACAGTGCACGGCAGAACAGTTGAACAGGGCTACAGCGGTAAGGCAGACTGGAATATTATCAGGCAGGTAAAGGAACGCCTGTCTATCCCGGTTATCGGCAACGGCGATGTTGATTCTGCGCAGGCAGCAGAAGATCTGTTTAACACTACGGGATGCGACGGAGTAATGGTTGGCCGTGCTGCAAGGGGAAACCCCTGGATATTCAGGGAGATCAGGGCAAGGCTGGATGATGAAGACCTACCAAAGCCGCCCTCGATTGATGAAATAATCGAAGCGGTTTTAAGGCACTTCAGGCTGCTTGCCGAATTAAAGGGAGAAAGGCCTGCCGCCAGGGAAATGCGGCGGCACGCGGCCTGGTACATCAAGGGTCTGCCGGAAGCAGCAGCATACAGGCAAAAGCTGGTCTACGTAAACAGCTACGGGGAAACAGCTGCAATCCTGGAGGATCTAAGGAACAATGCATCACAAGGCGGGGGATCAAAGGCCGATGGATCATACTGATATTCTTATAATCGGTGCCGGGGTTGTCGGGTTGGCTGTTGCCGCAGAGTTAGGGTCTGCCTGTCCCGGAAAAAGTATTGCCCTTTTTGAACGCAATGAAAAATTCGGCCAGGAAATATCCAGCCGCAACAGCGAAGTTGTTCACTCTGGCATCTATTACCCCCGGGGCAGCCTGAAGGCTCAGCTTTGTGTCAGGGGTAACCAGCTGCTTTACGCTTTTTGTGAAAAGCATAAAATTCCCCACAGGCGGCTGGGTAAGCTGATAGTTGCAATAGAAGAAACAGACCTTCCGTCTCTTGAAGAGCTAAAAGGAAAAGCAGAATTAAATGGAGTGCAGGGCGTGGAACTGCTGAAGCCTGGGCAGGTCAGAGAGCTTGAACCGGAAATAAGAACCAGGGGAGCGCTGCTTGTTCCTTCAGCCGGGATAGT